>JAGOZV010000009.1 GCA_018064165.1 Candidatus Saccharimonadota bacterium | reverse complement strand
CTTCGGCCTAAGCCGTAAAAGTATTTCTTTTCAGCCATACTATAATTTAACCTCTACTTTCTCTGGTTTTTGTGCAGTGTGATCGTGCTCTTCGCCGGCAAAAACTTTTAATCGTTTCATTCGGTCGGGAGACAATTTATTTTTAGGAATCATTCCCTTCACAGCTTCTTCAATTATTCGCTCTGGATATTTTTCGCGTAGCTCTTTCAAGCTTGCAGATTTTAATCCTCCAGGAAAGCCAGAATAACTGTGATACATTTTGTCGGTTTCTTTTGCGCCAGTTACGACAAGCTCGGCTGCGTTAATAACAACAACGTAATCGCCGCCGTCTACATGAGGAGTGTAAGTTGGCTTGTATTTACCAATAAGATGTTTTGAAACGATGTTTGCAATACGGCCCAATGGTGCGTCTTTAGCATCAATTAGTACCCAACGGCGTTCTACTTCTGCGGGTTTTTGTGAATATGTTTTAAAGTTTGACATTATGCTTGCTCCTTGCTAGCTGGTTTCGCTTCAGCTTTTGCTTTTGGCGCCTCTACCTTGCTTTCTTTTGCAGAAGAAGTTAGATCGTCGACAAACTCTATAGTAGCCATTTCAGCACCGTCGCCAACTCGTACACGAGTGCGTGTTACGCGTACATGTCCACTTGTGCGCCCAGTTAATTTTGGTGCAATTTCGTCCATAAGCTTGTCTGCGACTTCTTTTGTAGAAAGACCTGCCATAACTTGACGACGATTGTGCAAACCACCTTTTTTAGCCTTGGTAATTAATTTTTCAATGTAAGGGACTAATTCTTTAG
Source organism: Candidatus Saccharimonadota bacterium (assembly GCA_018064165.1). Lineage (GTDB taxonomy): Bacteria > Patescibacteriota > Saccharimonadia > Saccharimonadales > Saccharimonadaceae > JAGOZV01. The sequence continues at coordinate 13,946 of JAGOZV010000009.1, read as the reverse complement.
CTTTTGGCAAAGTGGTTTCAATAGATTGATACTCTACTAAACTAGAAGCTAGTCCTTTCATTAGCGCACGACGCTGATCGCGTTCGCGGCCAAATTTCCTTCCTTTATATCCGTGTCTGTGCATCTTAAAGCTCCAATTCCGCCAATTTATCTTTAACTTCGTCTAAAGCTTTAGAGCCAAAACCTTTAAGTTCACGTAAATCTTGTTCGCTTAAAGTAACTAGGTCGCGTACAACACGAATTTCGTTATTTATTAAAGCGTTAGACGTACGAGCGCTTAAATTCAAGTCTTCAATAGAAGTTTCTAGCTCGCTGTCTTCGTCGGCACTATGCTGACCTAAAGTAGGCGCAGCCTCTACCTGAGTTGCTCCTGCTAAAGCGGTATACTGATTGACTAAAATAGCTGCTGCTTCTTCAAATGCGGCTTGTGGCGTAATTGTGCCATCTGTTTCTACTGTTAAAGATAGCTTCTCTAGATTAGAATTTTGCCCAACACGAGTGCCGTCAACTTTGTAGCGAACCCTAAGTACTGGGCTAAACATTGCATCTATAGCAATCATGTCTGTATAAAGACGCTCGTCGCTAGATTCTTTAATGGTTTTGTAGCCGCGGCCAGTGTCTACAACAAAATCAATTGCCAATTTTCCTTTTGGATCGTCGATAGTTGCTATAACTTGCTCTGGGTTAATTACTTCTATATCTGCATTTGGCTTAATGTCGCCAGCCGTAACGGTACCGTTGCCACTTTTTTCTAAGCGTAATTCAACTGGTTCGTCACTATGAGATTTAATACGAATATTTTTAATATTAAGCATAATGTCAATGACATCTTCTTTTATACCTGGAACAGTTGTAAATTCGTGAGTAGCGCCGTCTATTTTAAAGGCGACAACTGAAGATCCTTCAATACTTGAAAGAAGAACACGACGTAAACTGTTACCAAGTGTATTGCCGTAGCCAGTATGTAATGGTGCAATTTCAAAGGTTGCCATAGTGTCACTTAGGACATCTACATTAGCTAGTGCTGGATTATGAATAACTTTTGTCATACTTAGCTCCTTACCTTGAGTAATACTCAACGATTAACTGTTCATTAATATCTGCTTCTGCTTCTTCACGCTTTGGCAAGCCTGTAATAGTAACAGAAACTTTTTTAGGATCACTTTTTAGCCAACTCAATGGGCCTTGAAATGAATTATCTAAAACATCTTTTATATTGATAAAGTAAGCTGAATTCTTACTTTTATCACGAAGTGTAATTACGTCTCCAGCTTTTACGCGGATTGACGGAATATCTACTCTTCGGCCGTTTAACATGAAATGACCGTGGCCAACTAATTGACGTGCAGCCCTACGACTACTGGCAAAACCAGCGCGATAGATAACATTATCTAGTCTTCTTTCTAAAAATTGAAGTAGAAGTTCACCCGGAAGAATACCTTGGTTGCTTGATCTGTCGGCTTCTTTATACAAACGGGCAAATTGCTTTTCTAGCAACCCATAAGTACGGCGAACTTTTTGTTTTTCGCGTAATTGAATTAAGTATAGGCTACTTTTACCCTGTCTAGAATGTGCATGCTGTCCGGGAATACCGGTTTTCTTTGCAAGTACTTTAGCTGCCTTAGGGTGCAAAGCGTAACCTTCGCGACGACTTTGCTTTACAATTGGTGATGTATCTCTAGCCATAACTTAAGGCCTCCTTATCTTGCGTGGACGTACGCCACCGTGTGGAATACCTGTTACGTCTTTAATGCTTTCAACTGAAATATCGTAGTTCGTCAATGAACGAATTGCAGAATCGCGACCCATTCCTACGCCTTTTACAAATACTTCAACAGATTTAATTCCGTAAAGATTTTTTGCATTTTCTATTGCTTTCTCGGCGGCGACCTGTGCAGCATAAGCTGTACCCTTTTTGCTACCACGAAAACCTGACGCACCTGCGCTAGATGAAGTCAGTACATTACCTTTTTTGTCTGTGAAGGTAATAATTGTATTATTAAATGTCGCTTGAACGTGTAGCTGACCAGATGGAACTGATCGGCGCTGCTTTTTACGACTTGTTTTTGCTTCTGCCATAATTTAGTTCCTTTCCTAGGTCTTAGACACAGCTTTTTTCTGTGCTCCGCCAACTGCTACTGCTTTACCCTTACGAGTTCGTGCGTTCGTTCGGGTTCGTTGCCCATGAACTGGAAGACCAGCTTTGTGGCGTAATCCGCGATATGCGTTGACATCTTTTAATCGTTTAATATTATTTGACACCTGACGCTGTAAATCGCTTTCTACGACATAATTATTATCAATTATGTTACGTAGTTTTTGTTCTTCAGCCTCGGTGAGATCTTTCACCCGAGTGGTAGGCTTTATTTTAGCCTCCGCAAGGATAGTCGAAGCATTGTGCGGCCCAATACCATATATATAGGTAAGAGCAATTTGCACCTGCTTTTCTGATGGGATTGTTACCCCAGAGATTCGAGCCATTCTTAACCCTGCCTTTGCTTATTCTTAGGTTTTTTCTTATTGATAACCGTTAATCGTCCTTTACGACGAACTATTTGGTCATCAGGACTGATTTTTTTGACACTCGCACGAACTTTCATGAGCGCATTAAACTCCAGTTTCCTTTAATTAATATTTTTGATTAATTTACCGCTTGCAGAAAAATTAATCACGTGCGCGGAAAACGATTCTTCCCTTAGTAAGATCATAAGGGGTCATCTCGACTTCCACTGTATCGCCCGGCACAAGACGTATATAATGCCTACGCATTTTACCGCTTATATGAGCGATTATACTATGACCATTCTCGAGTTCTACCTTAAATTGAGTATTAGGCAGTGCTTCCACTACCTTTCCTCGCATTTTAATTACTTCCTTAAGACTCGTCATAAGTTACAGTTGTTAATTATACATGGTTTTAAATGCTTTTGCAAGAGGTATTTCAAAAAAAGTATCCATTCTTTTATTTATAATCGTCGTAGGTTACCATAAGGGCGCGAGAGTTCAATTGACGCAAAGACTCAAGTGCGACTGACACTACAATTAAGATACCTGTTCCACCGAGCGACAAGTTGAATCCTGTGATTCCGGTTGTAGAATAAAGCAAATATTCCCCTATGAACGGCATAACTGCAATAATACCTAAAGACAAAGAGCCAAAGAGGGTTAACCTGTTAACAACAGTAGCAAGGTATTTTTCGGTTGCCTTACCTGGCCTGACACCCTCTATGAAACCACCTTGTTTTTGTATATTCTCGGCAATTTCCGTAGAGTTGAACACGATGCCTGTGTAAAAATATGTAAACATAATAACCAACAAGAAATAAATGACTGGATAAATAAACGCTTCAGCGGTATTACCAGTGAAGGTGCCCGGGTTAGGTGTTTGGAACCATGTTATTAAATTATCGGCTAGGTTCTGATAAGCAGGGTTATCGCCAGACTTAAGTACTTGTCCAATGAATGCTGGCAGCGCCAAGAAAGAAACAGCAAAGATTATAGGAATAACGCCAGCCGCAATTATTTTAATTGGTAAGATGCTTTTTACACCACCATAGTTGCTGTTACCTTGGACCCTTTTTGCATAGTTAATAGTAATGATTCGCTGTGCTTCGTTTATTTTGACAAGATAATATAATATACCTAACATGGCTAATGAGATTACCACTATTAACGTTAGTATTAATGGGTTAACCGGTAGTGTAAACCAACCGAAAACGTTTAATGATCCGCTAGAAGTGTCCATAAGGGCTTGCCCAAGTGTACCTAGAGTAGCTGGCAACTGGCTAATAATACCACCAAAAATTAGGAAGCTGATTCCGTTGCCAATTCCCTGTTCTGTTATGAGCTCTCCGAGCCACATAAGAAGGATTGAACCGGCAGACATTGCTGTAACTGCCACTATCCACTCTGTCATAGTGGCGGCTTCTAACGCGGTAGTATTAGTAGCCAAAACAGTTTGCCGTAAAATAAAGATAAAGGCAATTGATTGTAAAATAGCCAGTGGTACTGTTGCAATACGTGTCCACTGATTTATTTTACGACGACCAGACTCGCCGTCTTTGTTAAGCTCTTCTAGCTTGGGTATAGCTTTTGTTAAAAGTTGACTAATAATAGATGCAGTAATGAACGGACTAAGGCCAACCAAAATAATAGAGAAGCTAGATATTGCACCACCCGAGAGCATTCCCATGATGCCGCCTAAATCGGTGCCAGAGACTAAACCATCTACAACCTCTTTCAGCTTTGTTGGTTCGGCAAGCGGAACGGGCACAAAGGCCAAGAAACGATAAACAATAATAATACCGAAGACTATGATTAGTCTTTTTTGCATATCTTTATTCTTCAGTGAACGAAAAATGGTTTTCCAGCTCATAACTTAAATTTATTCCTTCTTTCAAAATTTCTGGCAATTAGTCTTTAAATAATTTCAGCCTGAATATAATTATACACTATATTCAGGCCAAATTATCTATTAATTGAAATTATTTTGTTGTTTTAACTTTTGCAGAAGCTTTAACAGGTGTACTAATAACTTCAAAAGTGCCACCTTTAGCTTTTATTGCCTCTTTAACGTTTTTAGAAGCAGCTTGAACTTTAACGTCCACCTTGTCGGCGAGCTCGCCACGTAAAATAATTTTTACAGAATGAAATGGTGTAGAAATTAAGCCAGCTTCGTAAAGAGCCATGTTATCAACTAACTTTCCCTTAAAGCCATTAAGTTCGTCTAGATAGACGACTTGCGCAGGTGTGCGTAAGCTTTTAAACCCTTTGCCTTTTGGAATTGCAGTTACTAAAGTACGTGAGCCACCAGCAAAATTTGGTCGAAGTTTTTTGCCCGTACGTGACTTTTGTCCCTTGGTTCCACGACCAGCGGTTTTACCCTGACCTGCGGAAATTCCACGACCAACACGCTTTCGGTTTGCATTAGGGGTAATTTCTAATTCGTTATATTTAGTCATTACTTAGTCTCCTTCTTTGCGTCAACTTTTTTATCTTTATTATTTAACCACTGATCTCGTGGAACTAAAGATTTCAAAGCTTCTATAGTTGCGTAAGCAATATTTACCTTGTTAGAAGAGCCTAAAGATTTTGTTAATAAGTTACTAATGCCAGTTACGCCAATGATTGTGCGAACAACACCACCGGCAATAATACCAGTACCTGGAGCTGCAGGCTTTAGCATAACACGCGCACCCGAGAACTTAAGCTCTACGTCGTGCGGAATTGTATCGTTTTCAATAGCAATTTTAACAAGATTCTTTTTAGCTACATCTGTTGCTTTTGCAACAGCAGCCTGAACATCGGCACCTTTTGCAACACCAACGCCAACTAGATCTTTTCGATTACCAACCACAACCAAAGCCTTAAAACGGAAACGACGTCCTCCTTTTACAACCCTAGAAACACGGTCTATGTTTATAACAATTTCCTCAAATTGCTTTGGCTCTTCTGGAGCACGATTATTATCACGGCGACGTGGCCCACGATTTCGGCTAGTCTGATTTGTTGTTTCAGCCATAGTTAGAACTCCAATCCTTCCTTGCGTGCAGCTTCGGCAAGAGCATGCAAACGTTTAGCGTAGGCACGACCGTTACGATCGAAAACTACTTTACTAATTTTAGCTTTTTTAGCTTTTTTAGCGATGTCTGTACCAATAAATTCGGCCTTGTCAGTCATCGTTCCACTCTGTTTTGCACCAACAGTTGTGCTTGCCACTAATGTTTTTTGGGCTTCATCATCTATAATTTGCGCATGAACATGCATATTACTAATGGTAACAGTTAAACGTGGTCGTTCGTTGGTGCCAGATACTTTGGCGCGCACACGATTTTTACGTAAAACTTTGTTCAACGTTTTTTTGTCAGTATTAGCCATAATTATTTACCAGCCTTTCCAACTTTGCGACGAATAACTTCATCTGCATATTTAATACCCTTACCTTTATATGGTTCAGGCTTTTTAAGTGAACGAATTTCAGCAGCTACTTGTCCAACAGCCTGTTTATCAATACCGCTAACGGTTATAGTCATTTTTTCAACAGTTAAATTAACACCGTCTTTTGATTTATACTTAACAGGATGAGAGAAACCAAGAGACATTTCAATTTCTTGGCCACCACCGCTTACTCTAAATCCAACACCATTAACTTCAAGCTTCTTTTCATAACCCTTGGTTAATCCAATAATTGCATTATTAATTAATGTACGCTGCAAACCATGTTGAGCACGTGCTACACGTTCATCGTTTTTTCGAGTGACAACAATTTGCCCCTCTTCATTTTTAACATCTAATTCTGATAGATGCGGAACCTCTAGCGTGCCTTTAGGATTTGTGACGATAATTTTACCGTCTTCAATCGTAATTGTCACACCAGAAGGAATTTCTATTGGTAGTTTTCCGATTCGACTCATTTTATGGACCTTCCTTAATATATCGACAGCAATAATTCGCCGCCAATTTTATTTTTACGCGCTTCAAAACCAGTCATAACACCTTGGCTTGTACTTACTAGTACAATTCCGCGGCCGTTTTTAACCTTTGGAATGTCGCTTGATTTAACATAAACACGACGTCCAGGCTTTGATAAACGCTCAATTTTGTTAATTACCGAGTTTTCACCTGCTTTATTAATTTCCACTACAATAATGTCGCGTGGTTTAGCAGATTCAACTTTGTAACTTTTAATATACTTAGATTTTTTAAGTTCTTCTAGAACTGATAGCTTCATCTTGCTTGATGGAACTGTGATTTCATTTTTTCCGACCGCTACTGCATTACGAATGCGAGTAAGGAGATCGGCAATTGGGTCTGTAGATTGTAATGACATATATTTTGCTCCTTCCTTACCAACTACTCTTTGTTACACCAGGGATTTCGCCTTTAGAGGCTTTATCTCGGAAATTAATACGGCTTAGGCCAAAACGACGCATGTAACCACGTGGGCGGCCATGAAGTGCATCACGGTTTTTCCAACGGGTAGGCGAACTATTTCGTGGAAGCTTTGCCAAACCCTCTTGGTCGCCAAGCTCTTTAAGTTCTGCGCGTTTGTCTGCATACTTTATAATCATTTTCTTACGTTTTTCGTCGCGTGCGACTGCTGATTTCTTAGCCATTATGCAGCACCTCCCTGTTTTTCAAATGGTATTCCAAACTTTTCTAACAATGCGCGACTGTTTGCCGGGCTTCCGCCTGAAATAACGATTGTTACTTGCAAGCCGTGAATAATTTGAGTTTCTTCAAATGTTAGTTCTGGGAAAACTGATTGATCGGTAATACCTAAATTGAAATTACCAGATTTGTCAAAACCTTTGGCGCTAACACCGTGAAAGTCACGAACGCGTGGTAAATCAACATTAGCCAAACGGTCTAGAAATTCGTAGGCGCGTCCATCGCGTAGGGTTACCATTACACCAATTGGGCTACCCATTCCTGCACGGATTTTAAAACCTGCAATTGATTTTTTAGCTAACTTTTCTACCGGTGCCTGACCAGTTACTTTAGTTAGTGTGTTTTTAACTGTTTCAAGATGACGTTTATCATCTTTCTTTTTACCAGTTCCTACACTTACAACAATTTTCTCAAGTTTTGGAACCTGATTAATATTGTCAAGCTTTAGTTCGGCCTGTAGTTCCTTGGCAATTGTATTTTTATACAAGGCTTTCAAGCGAGGAGCTGATGGCGCTACAGTTTCTTTTGCCATTATTTACTCTCCTTTTTTACTTTATGAATTGGCGTTGGAATATGAATGTCTTTCGAGCCACCCTGAGGATTTAACTGACTTGGTTTGACGTGTCGGTGCATTGTACCAACACCTTCAATCAAGATTGTTTGATCTTTAGTGTTAACTTTTAAAACTTTTCCAGTTATGCCTTTATTAGAACCGCTAATAATTTTAACGATATCATCTTTTTTAATCTTCATTTTGTGCATATTACAGAACCTCCGGTGCTAAGCTGATGATTTTAGCGTAACCTAGGTCGCGAAGTTCGCGGGGCACAGGACCAAAAACGCGAGTACCCTTAGGATTTTTGTCGTCGCCAATTATTACAGCAGCGTTATCATCAAAAGCAATTGTAGAACCATCTTTACGCTGAATTTGATCTTTAGTACGAACAACTACAGCTTTAACGACAGACTTCTTTTTAACAATTCCCGTTGGGTTAGCTTCTTTAACAGTGGCGACGATTATGTCACCCACTCTTGCGTAGCGCCTTTTTGTACCACCTAATACACGAATACAAAGAATTTCTTTTGCACCGGAATTATCGGTAACTTTTAAGCGTGATTCTTGTTGTATCATACTAAGCTACCTCTTCTTCCTTCAACTCAATAGAGCCTTTGCCTTTTTCTAAAATTGAATCTAGCTTAAACGCTTTAGTTTTAGAAATTGGTCGTGTTTCGCTAATTTGAACTCTGTCTCCAACTTGAGCCTCGTTTTTTTCATCGTGAGCAGTATATTTGCGACTAGCTGTATATTGCTTGCCGTAAAGTGGGTGAGTTTCACGACTAGTGACAGTTATGGTAATAGTTTTGTCGGCTGCGTCTGAAGTGACGATTCCGATTAATGTTTTTGCCATCTTACTTTGACTCCTTTCTTTCGGTTATTTCTGCTTCGCGTAGTTTAGTTAAAACACGTGCGATATCTTTACGATATTTGCTTATAACCTTAGGGTTAACAAGTTCGCCAGCTCGATGACTACGAATTGCATCAAACAAATCTTTACGTTTTGTTTGTAGGTCTATTTCTAAAGCTTCAACTGTATTTTCAACTTTGTCTACAATGTTATCGGTTTTCTTTTTAGCCATTTGACTGCTCCTTTGTTATAAACTTGGTTTTAACTGGGAGCTTATGGCTTGCAAGTCGCATTGCTTCACGAGCAACTTCCTCGCTAACGCCTTTCATTTCGAACAAGACTGTCCCGGCTTTAACTTTAGCTACAAAAAACTCTGGATTACCCTTACCGCTACCCATTTTTACATCTTGTGGCTTGCGCGTAACAGGTGTGTGTGGAAAAATTCTTATCCAAATTTTACCACCACGTTTAATATAGCGTGTCATAGCCTGACGAGAAGCCTCTATTTGACGGCTTGTAATTCGTTCGTTAGATTGAGCTTGAAGTGCATAATCGCCAAACGCAATGTAATTACCACGTGTAGCTATGCCATCGTTTTTACCTTTACGAACTTTTCTAAATTTGGTTTTCTTTGGTAATAGCATAATTATTTAGCCCTCTCACCTTTATAGATCCAAACTTTAACGCCAATAATGCCAGCTGGTGTTTTTGCTCGTGCATTATGAAAATCTACGTCTGCGCGTAAAGTATGCAAAGGCACAGAACCTTCACTAACTTTTTCGCGACGAGCCATTTCTGCGTTATTCAAACGACCAGCTACCTGAATACGAACACCTTTGGCGCCTGCATTCATGGTATTTTGAGCAGCCATTTTTATTGCTCGGCGGAAATTAATACGACGTTCTAGTTGGCGAGCGATATTTTCTGAAACCAATTTAGCAGAAAGATCTGGACGACGAACTTCATCTATATTCACTCTTACTGGCATTTTAACGATTTTTTCAATCGCCGCTTTAACTTCTGCGACTCCGGCACCACCACGTCCAATTACTACACCAGCTTTTGCTGTGCTAATTGTAACTGTTACAAGGTTTGCTGAGCGCTCGATCTGAATGCGATCAATGGTTGGGCGGCTTTTAAAACGCTCTTCAATCATTTCACGGATTTCGTGATCTTGCTTAAGCCAAACTGGGAAATCTTTTTTACTGGCAAACCAGCGAGAGTCCCAATCTTTTGTAACCTGAAGTCGGAAGCTAGTTGGGTTTACTTTTTGTCCCATTACTTAGTCTCCTTTTCTTTAGCTGGCTTATCGGCAGCTTTTACTTTTTTAGCCTTAACGGTTCCCTCTACTTCAACTAAAATGTTAGAGGATTTCTTTTCAAACGGTAATGCGCGTCCGCGGCTTGCAGGCCTAAAACGACGCATTCTTTTACCTGTAGTTACAGATAAAGTTTTAATAACTAACGTTTTGGTATCTAAACCATCATTATTTATTGCGTTAGCGCGAGCGCTTTCAATAACTTTAACTAGTGGTGTAGCAGAACGACGTGGAGTATGAGATAGAATAACTAAAGCATCTTCTACGGTTCGGCCGCGAACAAGACTAGCAACAATTGAAACTTTTCTTGGCGCCTGCTCTACACCCTTGGCGTAGGCGCGAACAACTTTTGTTTCAGCCATTATTTCTTATCCTTTCCACCATGTTTACGGAATTTACGAGTTGGGCTAAACTCTCCAAGTTTATGTCCTACCATATTTTCTGTAATTAGCACTGGTACGTGCATGCGTCCATTATGAACAGCAATTGTTCGTCCAACGAACTCGGGGCTAATAGTACTACTACGCGCCCATGTTTTTATAACAGTTCTGTCATCGGGCCCTAATGCGTTAATCTTCTTTTGAAGCTTAAAATCAATGTAGGGACCTTTTTTAATTGATCGACTCATATTTTACCTCTTCCTCTTTGCGTCATGGCGACTTCTAACAATTAACTTATTAGTATTTTTACGACGACGAGTACGGTATCCTAGCGTCAATTGACCCCATGGAGTACGTGGTGGTTTACCAGTTCCATGACGACCGCCATCTCCACCACCGTGTGGGTGATCTGCGGCATTCATAACAACACCGCGGACAGATGGGCGAAGGCCTTTTCGCCTATTACGTCCGGCTGAACCGACTTTAACGTTTTGATGCTGAATGTTGCCAACTGTACCAATAACAGCGGTTGCTTCAATGCGGAATTTACGAACTTCGCCTGATGGCAATTTAACTTGAGCGTAATCGCCCTCTTTTGCCATTAATTGTGCTTTAGTGCCTGCAGAACGAACCATTTGTGCGCCCTTACCAGGATTTATTTCTATAGCATAAATTTGAGTACCAACTGGAATTCTTGAAAGTGGCATTCGGTTTGATGCTTGAACTGGAGCCTCCTCAGCGCTAGTTATAACCTTACCAACTGTCATAGTTGTATCGGCTAATACGTAGTGATAAAGGCCGTTTTGGTCTTTGATACGTGCAATACGAGCTGAACGATTTGGATCGTACTCAATAGCCTCAATTGTTGCAACTGTTCCTGCAGGGAGATTGTGATTAACAAGACGATAATGCCTTTTTACACCACCACCACGATGACGAACAGTAATGCGACCGGTATTATTGCGACCAGCATTTTGCTTTTTACTCTTGGTTAAACTTTTCAAAGGTTTTTTGGTTGTAATTTCTGAATAATCTTCAGAAGTCATACCTCGGCGACCAGGAGTAGTTGGGTTGTATTTTGTAACAGCCATTACTTAGTCTCCTTTTTATCAGTTGTCTCCACTGGAGCTTCAATTGGTGCTTCGTCGAATACTCGGATAGAGTTTCCTTCAGCTAAACGCACATACGCCTTTTTGGTGTCGCTTCGTTTAGTATTTCCAGGATAACGATTTTTTCCTCGTGAGAACCTAATTGATTTTCCCGCCTGAACCAAAGTTTTAATTGTAAGAACTTTTACATCGTAATTGGCTTCAATAGCTTCAACGATTTGGTTTTTATTGGCGTTTAATGGAACATTAAATATATATTCGTTATTTTTAGATGCGGCATACGCTTTTTCAGTAGCGCGTGGAGTGACGATAATTTTATAATTCATATTATTTGTCCTCTCCTAGCCATTTATTTATTACGTTAACAGATTCAGTAGAAAGAACGATATTATCTGCATTTAAAATGTGGTAAACAGACAAGTAGTTTGCTCTTACTAGCAAAATGCTTTGAACATTGTTTGTTGCACGAAGCAACTCTGGTGTTTTTTCATCTACAACCAATAAAACGCGTCGTTCAAGCTTGTTATCTTCAAGGAATTTAATAGCTTCTTTAGTTTTACCAGTTGTTTTGAAATCTAGAACACTAATTTTGCCAGCTTGGTTGGCAAGCGTTAGGGCTTGTCGTACAGCTACTCTTTTAGAGTTCGTAGAAATTTTCTTTTTGTAATTTTCGTTACCACTTGGTCCGAAAACTACGCCACCACCGCGCCAAATAGGGTTGCGGCTTGAACCGAAACGAGCTCGGCCGGTGCCTTTTTGTCGCCATGGTTTTTTACCACCACCGCGCACTTCGCCACGCTTTAATGTTGTAGCGCTAGCTTGCCTAGAATTAGCTAGATATGAATCGTAGGCTAATTTTAGTAATTCATGATTAGGAACTTCAACTGCAAAAACAGCTTTTGGTAAAGTTACTTTTTTAGCTTCGGCCATTATGCTTTACCTCCTATCACAACTAAACCTTTTCGTGGACCAGGAACGGCTCCACGTAAACCAATAAGATTATTGGTTGGATCTACATATGCAACGCTAAGATTTTTAACGGTAACGCGATCGTGGCCCATACGTCCAGCCATTTTCTTGCCCTTAAAAACTTTTTGTGGATACATTGATCCGATTGAGCCTGGTTTACGCACATTCCCATTACCACCGTGGGTTTTCTTGCTTGTATTAAAGTTGTGTCGTTTTACTGTACCAGCAAAACCTTTACCTTTGCTTGTGCCAGTAACATCTACGACGTCACCTAAACCAAACTCTGTTACGTCAATAGTATCGCCAACCTTAATTCCCTCTGGAATTTCGTTAACGCGTACTTCCCGAATATATTTCGGATCTACGTTAGCTGGTTTGACATGCCCAGCTACGGCCTTGCTCAGGTTCTTACCCTGACCATATGCAACCTGAACTGCGTTGTAACCGTCTGTTTCTACGGTTTTTACCTGAGTTACAGTAACAGGGCCAGCTTTAATTAATGTAACAGGAATTGCTACACCATCATCGCTAATGATCTGGGTCATACCAATTTTGGTACCGAGAAGAGTTTTCATTTCTTCGTGCTCCCATTTAAAACTCCTGGTGGAAAGCAGTTCCCATGAAGAAGTTCTTTTCTACAGCTTTATTCTATAGATTATGTACAGAGAAGTTAATTAAATTAACTTTTGCGTACGCGAACATCTTGGGCTTACTAATTCACCAAGAATAAGTTGTTATTACGTAATAAAGTTACCTCTCAATACTATCATATTATTAATATAAATACAAGTATTGCATTAAATAGTACAAGTGTGCAATAATCTAAAGCATAACCTATATTAAAATTGGATATTAAGGAGACAATCAATGGCAACAGCAAAAAAAGCGCCAGCAAAGAAAAAAACAACTGCAAAGAAACCGGTTGCAAAAAAAGCGCCCGTAAAAAAATCTACGGCAAAACAAGCTCCTGCTAAAAAAACAACTAGTAAAAAGAAGTCGGCAGAATATGCGACCCTTAAGCTATCTCCCGAGAAAACACCTTTCTTTACATTTAAGGTAACAGACCAAACTATTTACTGGCTTGTTCTTTCTGTTGTAGTATTCCTATTAGCTTTATGGGTGCTTCACTTACACTTAGAGCTTCTAGAAGTTATTACTTCTATATCATAGGTTCAACTATCTAATTTAATAATCCCGATTTTGTCGGGATTATTTTGTATAACACGAATTAAGTTAAGCTGCTTATTCTATTACATGCGAATTTCGGCGTCTACGCCTGCGGGTAAGCTTAAGTTTTGCAAGCTATCAATAGTTTTAGGAGTAGCGTTTAAAATATCAATTAAGCGCTTATGAACACGTATCTCGAATGATTCTCCGCCCTTTTTGTAAACGTGCGGGCTTTTTACAACAGTAAACGTGCTTCGTTTTGTAGGCAAAGGAACTGGGCCTGAAATTGTTGCCCCCGTGCGAATTGCTGTGTCAATAATTTGTTTTGCAGATTGATCGATAACTTTGTGATCGTACGATTTCAATCTAATGCGGATTTTTAGTTTTTCTTCTTTTGCCATTTTATAAGTCCTTTCGTTGACTTACA
>JAGOZV010000008.1 GCA_018064165.1 Candidatus Saccharimonadota bacterium | reverse complement strand
ACTCTAGTTTTGGCAGTTCAAAACTCATAGATGAATCTCCTCTTTCGCTAATTTACTCTTCTTCGTCATTAGCGTCTTTTATGCTAATAAAATAATTTACTTTATCGTCTTTCCTTAAAGCACTAAGTTTCGTGTCGAATTCTGTAAGAGGAATTTTAATATACTCGTAGCTAACGCTGTCAGCTGTTTTTCCTGTTGTTTTAATAATATAGTATGCATCTCCTGTAGTTGTTTCGGAAGGTTTAGATACCTGTCCAACATCCTGACTTGATGCCAAAGAAGCTAGCCCTCCATCGCGATTATTATTTGGCACAAGCCCCCCGCTTCCACCAAATTGAACTTTGTTTTCTCCAAAACTAGCAGCTACTTCCTCAAAAGATTTTTCTGCATCACCAATTGCTTTAAAGACATCGTTACTTACTTTACGCGCAACATCATCCACTGCATACCTAACTTTTTGAGTTAATAATTTTTTCTGAATCATGTGCTCATATTCTTTCAATGACCACCCATAATAATCTTGCAGAACTGAGATCAATGTTTGGTCTGAGATTTCTGTATCGCCAGGGTTTTGCTGGGTAGCAATATAATCTTGTGCATCTTTTCTAGTTACGACAATATTTTTCTCGCGAGCTATTTTTGTAGCGAAAGCATCAGCCACGGCATCGTCCATCGATTGACGCTGAATACCATCTGCTTGACGTTGCCCGTCTTTCGTAGAGAAATCTGTATTCTCTTTTGTTTGCAAATAATGCTTCTCGCTTCTAAATCGCATTAGATAGTCACTGAACCTAACTTGTTGTCCATCTACACTTGCCACAGGGAAAGGAATAATTTGTGAAACGCGATAAAAAATCGTGCCAGTATTTTGCGAAATATAAAGTTGCGAAACAAAGAACAAAGTAATTATTATTAAAGCAGATAAGCTTATGATAATAGCGTGAAGAACAAGCTTATTCTTTGAATATTGCATTGGATACTTAAATTTGCGACCTTCACTTATAATCTCTTTGCGATAATCTTCTATGGTGTCTTTGGTTATCTTGCCATTTGTAGCCTTGGCATCTTTTTTGTTCTTTTTTGAAAATATTTTCTTTTTAATCATCAATTTCCTCCTCTTCTATCTCTTCGTGGCCTACTTCTCTGTCTGTTGACACATCGTTTACGGCATCTTGAAGCGCTTCATAAATCTCGCTTGGGTGTTCAACATTTTTGATTAATAAATCGCCAACTAAAGTTTGAATAATAATGTTACCGTATTTTAAAATTTCACCAGAAAAACCAGGAATATGGTAACTTATACTTTGTATTTTAGATAGTTTAATTTCTACGACATCTTTTCCAAAAAAGCCATATTGAGTAATTTGCCTAATTCGCTGATCGGTAACTATAAAAATAGTATAGTACCACAAAATAAAATGATACAAGAAAAGCATTAAGCCTATTATAAAACCAACCAAAGGAAATAAAAGCATCCATAAACTATCTTGCCAAATAAAAACTGGTATAGATAGAATTGCAAATGGCCCCAAAAAAAGATAAAAGCCTTTTCTCATTGCAATAATGTGGCGACGAAAAACTAAAAGTACGGTTTCGCCTTCGCGTTGACCGTCAAATTGTGCATTACTGTTGCTACCCTTTTTAACCTTAGTTTTTTTCATGACTTTCTTACGCCGTTAATGGTACCCCAGGCAGGAGTCGAACCTACAACCTTATCCTTAGGACGGATCTGCTCTATCCAATTGAGCTACTGAGGCGCACCCTCTACCTATTTTACCATAAATTAGCGTGTAAATTTCTCGTGTAGAAGATGATACTCATAAAGTTCGTCATCTCTGAACCAATGATCTATTTCTAATTCTGCTTCTGCGGGATCGGAACTGGCATGAATTAAATTAGCCACGCCTTTTTTAGTTAAGTCTGCGTAGCCGAAACTCATGTGTGAATAATCTCCACGAATTGTACCAGGAGCAGCCGATTTAGGCTCTGTTGGACCAACTAATTTTCTTACTAGTGCGACAGCCTCTACCCCCTCTAGGACGATGGCAATAACTGGGCCTTGTGTCATAAAGTCCATAGTTACATTAAACGCTTCTTCGCCTCGGCGTGTTTCTAGTTTACCTATTTCTTCGTAATGTTTGTAAAAATAATCTCGGCTTGGAGCTATCATTTTGGTACCAACAATTTTAAGACCAACTCTTTCAAAACGTACAAGAATTTCACCCACAATTCCGCGTTGCACAGCATCGGGTTTAAAGACCACAAGGGTTTTTTCTACATTGTTGTCGGTATCGTCGTTCATTTTAAAGCTCCTTAGTTATATATCTAGTGTATCAGTAAAAAGGCAAAAAATACAGTTGCCAACAATACTCTATACCAACCAAAAACCGCTAATGAGTTCTTCTTTAAATAGTTAAGCATAAAACCAACCGCAAAAAGGCCTGCAACAAAAGCAAAAATGTTGCTAATTAATAAGATCTCAAAATTTGCGACAAGATAGTCAAAATCTCCAAGTATAGTTTTTAAAGTAACTCCTGCCATAATTGGAATTGAAGCGAGGAAGCTATATTCAGCTGCAGTTTCTGATTTTAGACCCGCCAAACGACCAGCAATAATTGTAGAACCACTACGAGAAACACCTGGAATAAAAGCAAAAATTTGCATTGAGCCAATGAACAAGGCTCTCAACGGAGTTAGTGACGCACCATTTTTAGTGCTAGACGCATGAGGTAGCTTATTTAAAACAATCATAATAATTCCAACAATAAGAATGGCGCTTAACGTAACTGTTAAATTATTAAACAACCAAAAACTATTTATAAAACTAGCGAATAATACGCCAATAAGACCCGCCGGTATTGAAGTAATGATAATATTACGGGCAAGGTTATAATTTTTATGAATAAATACATCTCGTAATATATCTATAATTTTGTGACGAAAATATATTAGAAGTGCCAGAAATGTTCCGATATTAATAAATTCTAAGAAAAGATGCTCAGAACCAAGCCCTAAGATATTTTGTAATATTACCAAATGTCCCGAGCTACTAACTGGTATAAATTCCGTTAGCCCTTGTGTAATGCCTAATACTATTGCGTCTAGTGTGTTCATTCAATCAATTATACCCCTTTTCTACTTTTTTTGTTATGCTTAATATATGGCAATTACTGAAAATAAAAAATATTATATTTCCGAGCTACTGGTTGATTTTATAGAAGATTTAGAAGTAACCGGTGGCCGATCAAAGAAAACCGCTGAAAATTATGCTCTATACATTAATAGGCTGATCGAATTTACCGGAGATATTACGGTTGACGAAATCACCTCAGAAGTTTTACGAAAATATCGCTTGTGGTTAAATCGTTATAAAAACGATAATAATGACGAATTATCCCTTACAACACAATCTTATCATCTTATTGCTTTAAGAATGTTTTTAAAATATTTATCACGACGAGATATTACCAGCTTATCTTCAGACAAAGTATTATTACCAAAAACTGTTCGACCTCAAGTTACTTTTTTGCATTCAGATGAAATAGAAAGAATGCTTAATGAAATTGATTTATCTAGCGAAGAAGGTCTGCGCGACCGTGCATTAATTGAACTTTTATTTTCTAGCGGATTACGAGTTTCTGAATTGGTTAGTTTAAATCGCGACCACATAAATCCGACAAAACGAGAATTTACAATTCGCGGTAAAGGCAGTAAAGACCGCCCGGCTTTCGTAAGTGCAAGCGCCTATCAAAGAGTCTCAGACTATTTGGACGCTCGCGACGACCCTCTTCCTGCTTTGTTTTTAAGTTATAGCAGAAACAAAGGTCCGGCAACAACCGATGGCAACTACAGAAGATTGTCAGCAAGGAGTGTTCAACGAATAGTAGATAAATACACCAGACTTGCCGGCATAACTAAGCATGTTAGTCCTCACACACTAAGGCACAGTTTTGCTACAGATTTATTAATGAATGGCGCAGATATTCGAAGTGTACAGGTAATGCTTGGGCACAGCGATATTAGTACAACTCAAATTTATACACACGTAACAGATTCGCATCTTAAAGAAGTGCATGAAAAATTTCACAGCGACATTGATTAATGTTTACTAAGGGGTGCAGCTACCTGCATTATAGCCTTCAGCGGTATCAGTTACAGAGAACGTTTTACAAAAGTTACCTGAAGTCTCTACTGCTCCAAGAGGCATTAGACTTGCACCATTGGCAGGCTCAACTCTAGCAGCAACCCTACGAAAAATATCATTAGCTCTACCAGTGCTATCTATTTTTGGCTGAACACCAGAAAAATCTACAACAGCATTGCTATTTAAAAGCTCTACCTTATAATTTGTAAGATTATAAAACGGCCTTAAAGCTAAATATGCGCTATTAACTGTTCCTGTCAATGTTGGTGGAACAGTGAGCGTTGCATTACATGCATAGCCATCATCACTGACTGTTGGCCTGCAAGCTACCTGCCATGGTTCAGCAGTATTATCAAAACGTGGCGCTACACTTATGAGATCACCGTCGTTTGTACTTGTTCCGCTACCACTTACCGGGTACATAAATATTGTATTCGTATTACTTTTAGTGCCATCTGCAGACATTTCGTCAAAATCAGTTAAAGAAAAACTTGCAGGAACTTGAATGTATTGAGCTTTTAAAAGTGGTGGGCGATTTTTTGGCCAATTTGCTGTATTGTTGTATGGAAGCTCTGGAGAGGAAAGACCGCTAAACGGACTCTCTAGACTAACTTTATCTCTATCTGCTTGCGCTATCTCCCTATTAACATTGTCTCGGGTGAACCAACTAATTTTTACTTGATTGAGCGCACCCACGCCTTGTAGTGGAATAAGGATTTGTTCATCCTCCTGAAGAGTTCCGACATAGTCTGGGGTGTTTAAAGTTGTTTTCACACAAGTATAAGCTTGGTTGAGCTCTATCTCTGCCGTTGACGACGCTGAAGTAGTTATAATACGCTCGGCATTGCTCGAGGATGAAGCGCCATACAATATTACACTGTTTGAATTGCATCTCGAGAAAGCAGCTCTCCAGGTATTACACTGCGCAACCGTTGCGGGACCATTACTACCACTAGAAGTACAACCGCCTAGATTATATTTAGTAATTGCCCTTTTTGCGTCTTCTACGCCAGCTAAAGCTGAATCATAAGCAGATTTAGACAGATCCATGTCAGAGGCTTGAGATTGGTCGCGAAGCATAATGCCAGTAAATCCTAAGACAACCGTAGAAATGATAATCATTGTAAAAATTACTAAGAATATAGACGCTGCCCCATGATTATATTTTGATTGTTGTGTTTTTCTCATCTTCATCATATTCATACCTATTTTAATTATATATTACCCGCTCTAGCAACAAAAGAAAAATTGCTTACTGAACAATAATTTTGATCTGCGTCATCTTCGCTTGGTGCTTTACATCTATTGTCGCTTCCCACTTCTATTGCCTTGTAATCGCTGGTCCCCAAAGACACATCTACATAATACAACCTTTGACCAGAAACACTATCATAACTGCTTACGGGACTTTCAACATTTAAATTATATAAAGTTAAACTGTACGCACCCTTACTAAGCACGTCTACCATTTCTGTTGTTGTAGAAACAACATTATAGGTGCCATTACTTGCTGGCTTACAATAATTACCCCCTTCATCGGGGACTCTAATGAAACCAACCTTTGGCCCGCTATTGCCAATTTTATTTTGCGTTGTAATACTTGTTTCTTTCAAGGTTTTGGCAAAATTATAAATATAACTATAATTGCCTAAACAAAAACGTCCGCCCGTAATTTCGGTGCTGTTAGACGGATTAGTAAATTTTACAATATTTACTGTACTACTAGGAGAGCTAGAGGCTATCGTTCTTTGCATTTGGTCTGTTACTGTTCTTCCAACTTGATTTACTTCCTTCATGAGTAATCCCCTATTGTAAGTATTTATGATTTGCATTATTGTCATGGTAATTGAAATCATTAAAAGCGAAATAAAAAGCATCGAGAATGAAAGCTCTACTAAAGTAAAGCCCTTAGACGTTTTCTTAACTGTTTGAATCATATAACCTCACTACTGTCCCTAATGTTACAGGAACGTTACCACCAGGAGCATTCCAGCAAGCACGTATGTGAAAATCTCTATACGTGGTTCGCATGCCGCTCGGTGCCGCGTTATCTGCTCCTTGAAGTTGCTGAATCCAGATACCCTCAACCCCATTTGTTGCAAAGCTATTATTTGATCTATATCGCAGTTGCGAATAAATTGGTGCCGCCGTAAATAGATTAGCAGTTGAATTGGTGGCAACAGTAAGAGTTCTAGGATTTATAATGAAAGCTCTTGAAGTTGGTGGCTCACACGAGTCGACTAAGCTATTTAATGTAGTTAAATTTGTACTTAGAATAACGTTACCTGAATTCGTAACTTCTTCCCAAACTTGCGCTGGTGGTGTATTTGCCCCTGTTATATACGCATTGTGTACAAAACGTAAAATCTCTGCTTGATTATTCATTTCCTGTCTGACTAAACTTATTTCTAAAGATCTTTGCGCAGTACCTACGCCCCTGTTCATAACAGAAAGACCTGAAATTGCTAATGCACTAAAAATTGTAACAGCAAACAAAACTTCTATAATTGTATCCCCTTTAGAGAAGTTCTGAAAAGATTTTAACATTTTTCCTCTGTATCGTTACTTAAGATTTGTATGCCGTTAGAGTTAGTGAGGTTGGCCTCTAAAGATACGCCTAAATTAGACATGGAGACGACGCCCTCTTTTTTAACACACAGGATTTGTCTAGAGCGCCCAAAAAGATTTTCCCCTGAAGGGGTGCTGATGATCATTTGACTTAAGCCATTTGGATCGTCACGCAAATCTGATCCAGAAGAAAAAGAATAGATATTACCACTCTTTGGCGAACGTACAATCAAGAAATAAACGTTGCGCACATCCCCTTTCTTATTACCAAAATCGGCAGAATAAGTAATAAAGTTGCCCCATTTCCTGCCTTCGTCGATAGTTTGTGTCTGATCTGTTTTTATAATATGGTTTTTAAGATATGTTATATCGTCCTGACTCTCGTTAACCGCACTGGTTGAGTGAGCGATAACAGGATAGGAAGTAATTTTATCACCATTTATAGCAATAAATCGTCCGACAATAACGCAATCTGTTGTGCCTCTTTCAGAGCTTGAACTTGTAATACTAGCAGTAGCATTACAAGATTCGTTTCCTGCACGATTGTTTTGTATATTTTCCACTCTTGAAAATTCCTGTTGCAATTGAGACTGTAGCGATGCTACGCTATCGCGATAACGATGAGAATTGATAGTTGCCCCCATACCGGCTAATAATCCGACGGCCATTAACCCACTAATTGCCAAGAAAAAAGATACTTCAATTATCGTAAAAGCTGGAATAAATTTTTGCTTCATTATATGCCCTATTATAGCATAAGCGCTAAATAACCCTCAATAATTTGATTACCAAACAAGAATGAAATTATCATTCCTACTATTAGTAATGGCCCAAGTGGAATTTTTGTACCTTTTTTTAATTCTCCCTTTATCATATTAGGCATAACTACTAAAATTCCTAATAGATTTGCTAGGAATAATGCCAAAAAGCTTAACTGCCAATTTATTAAGAACAATGCCAAACCAAGGCCCAGCTTAACGTCCCCGAAGCCAACCCATGTCCCTTTAGAATAAAGGTAAAAAGCTAAATACAAACCGCTAAGAATTAACACACTCCCCAGACTGTTTAACAATATACTAATTTTGTCATCACCAGAAAATAGTACTATCAACCAATTTATTGCACCTAAAATTATTAGCGCTACAGTGTAATTGTTTGGTAAGAGTTGCCATTTATAATCGTAGCTAAATAAAACCGCTAAAACAACGCCGGCAACCAACCAAATTACGAAGCGCAGAGCTTCAACTAATGAACTTATCTCAATAGGCCATACAATATAAGAGACAACGAAGAATAGCATTACTCCGATTTCAATGAACAGCTCGAACTTACCGATAGATTTTTTACTATATCTAGACTTACCTTTAAGTACCAACCAACTAAAAATTGGAATTAGATCATACCAAGGCAGACGTTTACCGGTGTCTAGATCTATAGATCTGTCGTTAACACCTCTGCCCTTAGTTAGTGGCTCTAGCCGTTTATATTCTTTTTTATTTACTTTTTCTCCGTTAGCTTTATCATGTTTAAGTTGCCAAGCACGAATTCGCCATACTTGAGCTCCTGCAAAGCTACCCATTGCTGCACCAATAAAGGCAAGCGCAACTATCACTAAAATTTGTAATGCTGTATCCATAAGTACTATCTTATCGTGTTAGGGCAAAAAAATAAACCACCCGAAGGTGGTTTATTTGGGGCATCAAAGATTGCTACCCTAAACTCCCATGTCCTTACAGAACCTACCGGCTCCCTCAAGACCCATCACCACTGCAGCTTGTCTGTTGTTTGTTCCTGCAGAAGCTGTTTCAGTACCATTACACGTACCTCTATAAAGGTACCTAACTTGACCGACACCTGCAGCATTAGCCACTGTTGCATCGGCAGCTAGAGAAACTCTGTAATTTGATCCTGTTTTTGGATCTACAAACATTGGGTTTGTGGCTGTAGCACCCTTACGCAAGTATCCACTAACAAATGATGTCAAACTGGTTGCGTCACTAGGCAATTTTCCATTGTTGTTTGTTGCGTAGCTTTGCAGCTGAGACATAAATGTGCCCGCATCACTACGACGCTGGGTGTCACGCTGACCCCTTTGCAAGGCTGGTAGCGCAATAAACACCGCTAAAAAGATTAATCCGGCAATTGCAAGCACCAGAACAACTTCTATGATTGTAAATCCACTATTATTTTTTTTCATGTTTTCCTTCCTTTTGTATATTGTTAATACTTATGCTTTTTATTATACACTATATTATAACTTATCAACCCATTATGTAAATCTTATAAGCCTACCCCATTCACTAAACTATAAATTGGGAATAATATTGCACCCACCATACCACCAGCCACGAGCGCTAGTAATACCATCAAAACAGGTTCAATCGCTGTTGAAATTGTTTTAATTTGCTCATCTAGCTCGTCTTCATAGATTTGAGCTAATTTACCGAACATTTCGTCGATCTTTCCAGACTGTTCGCCAATTTTGATCATCTGTGGAACAAGTGTAAGGATATAATCTTCATCTGAAAGAGAAACGGAGAGAGCCTTCCCGCCCTTTACTTTATCTGCTGCACGCTCGATAGACTCTGACAATACAGAGTTATTCATAGCCTTTCCGACAATCTCTAAAGTATCTAACATACTTACTCCGCTAGCAAGCAATGTTTGACTAGTTCGCGCTAATCGTGCCATGTACAATTTTCTAAACATAGGACTGAAAAGTGGAACGTTCAACTTGAATGTATCTTTTGTTTTTATTCCACTATCGGTTCTAAAGAACTGACGGCCAAAATATACTACTGCAATACCTACTATTAGTACAATCCACCAATAGTCTACTATGAAATTAGCCGTGCCTACCATTACCTTTGTCAACAGCGGTAGCTCTTGATTAAAGTCTTGATACAATTTCTCGACCTGAGGAACAACCGATATAAGCATAAAGATAATCACACCAAGCATAACAAACAGTACAATAACCGGGTAAGTCATAGCTCCTTTTATTTTACTCATCATGGCCGCGTCTTTTTCTTGTTGTGCTGCTATTCGCTGAAGGGCTTTGTCTAATGATCCTGAGACTTCTCCTGCCGCCATTAAAGAAAGGAATATTGGATCAAAGACTTCTGGAAATTTTCCAAAAGATTCAGACAGAGATTTACCGCCTTCAACAGAAGAAGTGATAGTTTCGCTAATTTCTCGCAATTTTTTATTATTTGTTTGTTCACTAACTGTGCGTAAACTTTGAGACAAAGGAAGGCCAGCGCCGATTAATGTCGCTAACTGGCGAGAATAAACCACCTTATCTTTGCTAGTAACTCTATTGGTAAATTTAGCAAATAGCCCAGAAGAATCATCTTCCTCTTTTAAAGATATTGGCACAAAACCCTGATCTAACAACAATTTTGCTGCTACTTTTTCTGAATCCGCTTGAACGGTTGACTCAATTATTTTATTATTTGCCTGATCTCGAGCTTTGTACTTGTATTTTTTCATATTAACCTCTCATTAATCGCTCAAACTCTGTTAAATCTACTGCGAATTCTCGACCGTGATCGTATGTTATGGTGCCACTTTGCACCAAATTGGCTAATGTACGATCCATTGTCTGCATACCCTGGTCGCTACTTGTTTGAATAATTGCATCTAATTGGTGAGATTTGCCTTCACGAATAACGTTTCTAACAGCTGGATTTGTTATCATAATTTCGGTTGCAGCCACCCTACCGCCTCCAATTGTTGGCACTAAGCGTTGAGAGCAAACAGCCATTAGCATGTTGGCCAACTGCGTACGAATTTGCGGTTGTTGATGTGGTGGGAAAATATCAATCATACGGTCTATAGATTGAGAGGCACTATTCGTGTGAAGTGTTGCAAAAACTAAGTGACCGGTTTCTGCAATTGTAATAGCGGCACTAATAGTTTCAAGGTCGCGCATCTCGCCAATTAGAACTACATCTGGATCCTGACGAAGACTAGAGCGAAGAGCCGCGTTAAAACTATACGTATCGTAGTGAACTTCACGCTGAACCACAACAGAACGTTTAGATTTGTGAGTAAACTCAATTGGGTCTTCGATTGTAATAATGTGCTGAGCTCGCTCGGTATTAATTTTGTCTACTAATGCGGCTAGTGTTGTAGATTTTCCTGAACCAGTTGGACCGGTAACAAGTACTAATCCTCTAGGGTAATCAGCGAAAGACATGATAACGTTTGGCAATCCTAATTCTGCAACAGATTTAATTTCAGTAGGGATTAAACGAAGAGCCGCAGCCAAGTTGCCGCGCTCATGAAAGGCGTTAACACGAAAACGTCCAAGCGAGCCAAAAGCAAAGCTAAAGTCAAACTCTTTGTCTTTCATCAAAATTTGACGCTGATCTTCGGCCAAGATAGAGAAGACTAGCATTTCAACTTGTTGTTCGTCTAGAGGATTAAATCCGGCAATTGGAGACAAAGCTCCGTCAACACGAATCATTGGAGGTAGACCAACTTGAAGATGAAGGTCGCTAGCACGCCTTTTTACGACTTCTTCCAGTAGTACCTCTATCCTTAGTTGTTGTTCTTGCATATTTCCCCCTTTTTATGATGCCACATCTGCTGTTACCCTATTCACTTCTTCTAACGTTGTAATTCCTTGGAGAGCCTTTAGATAACCATCTTGCCTCATCGTTACCATGCCTTCTCGCTGAGCCTGACGTTGAACCTCTGCTGTTGTGGCTCGTCTAGTTATCATGCCCTGAATCTCTTCCGACACGTCCATAACTTCGTACAAGCCGGCACGTCCACTATAGCCACCTGGCGATTGTGGCGTGTCTATGCCTCTAACTAAAGTATAAGCGCTTTGACCTGCTAGTGGCAAGTCTTTGTAGCCTAAATCTTCAGAAATAATAGCCACCTCTTCTGGCGTTTTAGGTAAAATATGTCCAACTGTTGCTAAAATATTTTGCGTCTCTAAAGGATTAGACTGGTAAGATTCACGCTTTTTCGCAACCCTTCGGACTAATCGCTGTCCAATAATCGTATTTACAGTACTAGCTATTAAGAATGGTTCAATCTCCATATCTAAGAGTCGCGGTAAGACGCCGGCTGCACTGTTGGTGTGAAGTGTACTAAAAACTAAGTGACCAGTTAAAGATGCTTGCACAGCAAGACTAGCCGTTTCTCCATCCCTAATCTCTCCGACCATAACCACATCTGGGTCTTGACGCAAAATAGATCTTAATCCATTCGCAAAAGTAAGCCCTACGGCAGCATGCACCTGAATTTGGTTAACGCCGTCCATTTTGTACTCAACCGGATCTTCAAGAGTTACAATGTTCACGGTATCATCTTTAATTTCCTTTATTAAAGCGTATAAACTAGTAGATTTTCCTGAACCAGTTGGGCCACTCGTTAAAATCATGCCATTTGGTTGTTTAATACCTTTTCTGATTGCACGTAAAGCACGTCCGGCATAGCCCATTTCTTCAAGGTTAAATGTATTTCCTGTTTTGTCTAACAAACGAATAACAACTTGCTCGCCCCAAACTACTGGGCTTATAGCAATACGAAGGTCCACTTCTTTTCCAGCAGTACGAACGGTAAACTGGCCATCTTGAGGGATGCGGTGTTCGTCGATTTTTAATTCGGATAAAATTTTTATACGACTTATAAGTGCCGGCTCAATAGATTTTGGTAGTTTCATTATTTCACGCAATACGCCGTCAACCCTACATCTAATTTTTAGTTCATTTTGAAATGGCTCTATGTGAATATCACTCGCACGTGTTTTTACCGCATATTCTAGAATGGTCGTTAAAGCTTTGCTAATTGGCGAATCTTGAACAATTGTTTTAACCTCATCAGACGAAGACGAGCTCTCCTCTTCAGCGCTTGCTTCTGCCGCCTCGCTAACGCCCGACAGATCGGCCTTGTATTGATCTAAAACAAATCTTATTCCCTTTTCAGAGGCCATAAATACTTTAATTGGCCGCTGAATTCGGCTAGCCAAATAGTCTACTGCCTGAACGTTGTTTGCGTCGATCATAGCTACCGCCAATCGATTATTGGTTTCCGCTAACGGCACCGCCATAAAGCGTTCTGCTATGTCGCCAGGCAATAAGTTAAGGACTGATTGATCTATTATACTTGTTGAAATATTTATATACGGAACGCCACT
Organism: Candidatus Saccharimonadota bacterium; assembly: GCA_018064165.1. GTDB lineage: Bacteria > Patescibacteriota > Saccharimonadia > Saccharimonadales > Saccharimonadaceae > JAGOZV01. Next base: position 1,941 of record JAGOZV010000008.1, on the reverse strand, counting down.
AATTTTAGCTATACCATGAACCAACAGTTCGTCATCAACAATGCCCTCTTCTACTAAAAGAGTGCCCACAGGCTTACCCGAGGCTTGTGCATCTGCACGAGCTTTATCAACACTTTCTCGTGTAGCAAGACCCTCCTCAACAAACATGTCAAGGAGTTTTGTCTGATTATCGCTTGTTAATAACGCCACCTAAACTACTTCCTTATCCGTCTACTTCTGGTGTTGGCGCCTCTGCACTTTCAGGTCCTTCGCCTTCAATATCTACACGCACGGAAGGATTAATTGCCCCATCGTAAAATACATTTGGATCTGGCGCAGTTACCTCAGTTAATACTGGCTGCATAGTTTGAACCTTTTGACTTTGCTCTTTAGGATTTCCCATAATAGCATTCGTAATTAAATAGGCGCCTAACGCACTAATAGAGACGATTATTATTAGTAACGCTATATCACTTTTTTTCATTATTTAACCACCTTTTCTTGTAAATCAGCTGTTTTCTCTAATTGGTAGAAAACATTCCCCGATACGCTCATTTCGTTAGCATTTCCTTGTCGCTGTATACTTATAGATTTAACATAGATCGTACGAATTGACTTCTCAAGACGTTGTAAGATTTCTTGTAAAGACGTTTCTGGACCTTCAACAACAAAATTGAAGCTCATAGACGAAAGAGGATCGCTAATTGCCTCTTCGTTATTTACAGCATCTTCCGAAGTGGAAGCTGAATCGGCGTCAGCTGCCGTATCAGTGCTCTGAACGACGCCCTCTTCTATTACTTCATTTCCAACTGATTCAATTGTGATATTTTTTATATTTACACCTTGAGGGCCAACTAACAATACTTTTTGTAAAGATGCACCAAACGACAATGCATTGTTTGTGGATGGAAGCGCGTCAAGAATAACCTGAATTGCTTGATCTTCTGGATTGGCTTTTACCATCGCCAAATTTTCATTTGTGTCTAAAGCCAATATTTGTGCGCCCAATGATTCTTCGTTATTACTGTCCGTGTTTTTAATGCTTGTGTCAAGATTTCCAATAGTTTGCATTTGCGCAGCAATTACTCTTCCTTTAAAAAATGTCGAAAGCACCAAGTGGTAAGAAACAACCAAACAGACCATTGCTATCGCAGACATGGAGGCAACCCAAATAAACATTGTACGATTAGCCTTTTTAATTTGTGACCTTTTTCTTAGGCCTGTTTCTTTAGCCATTATCGACCCTCCTGTTCATTCTTTATATCTTTTGCGCGTTCTGCAAATATACTTTCTGGTATGCCTAGGTAAGAATCGGTAGCGTTTCCTTTATGCAGAATACGAACTCTAACATTTTCGTTTTTAACATTCAAAAATTCTTCATTTAAAATTAGGGTAAGACTAAATCGTGCAGACTCTACACCATCTGAGTCACGGCCATAAGAGACTTCACCCAAAGCTAAATCTTCCGTAAGAAGTTTTATAGGTTCAGCATTTTCATTTACAGTAGTATTATTTTGTGTATCTTTGCTACTATTCTCTTCATTGGTTAAAGCTTGCTCTTGACGAACATCATAGCTTAATGTAGCCTTATTAATTGTTTTAACCATAGCTTCTATTGCAGGATAGCCAGCCGGGGTTTGCCCTTCTATTGTCAGAGTATTTGTCTCAACATCTAAATTCAGATTACTTATTTCAATTTCATCTGCCGAACTAGCGTTAATAACATCTAACAGCCCTAAGACTCGCGAAGTTATTGGCTTACCATCGTTTAAGCCTGGAATAGCTGCTAACTGATTTTGGATTGTAAGCATTTTATTAAGATCTTCTACTTCACCTAGTTGAGAACTTTTCTTTACAATTGATTTATTTAATTCGCCTATTGTAATATTTTGCCCACCCAGTATAAGGCCTAAACGGCGACTAAAGCAAGTGCACCGACACCCACGAATATAGAAATTGTAA
>JAGOZV010000045.1 GCA_018064165.1 Candidatus Saccharimonadota bacterium | reverse complement strand
CAAATTCTTAAAAACGCTTTGATGCAACCATTCTTGCAAATTACTAATAACGCCGGCTTAAATAGCGAGGCATTGTTGGCTCAAGTTCAAACCGCAAAGCCTGGTTTTGGTATAAATGTTAATAAACCAAATGATGGTATTGTTGATTTGAAAAAAGATGGAGTTATTGATCCGGCCAGAGTCACAAAAGAAGCAGTGCAAAACGCCGTTTCTATCGCCTCTACTGCATCAACCATGGGCGCTTTAGTGGTAGACGTTCCGGAGCCAGAAATTCCAGCACCTGCAATGGGTGGCGGTATGGGCGGAATGTATTAGCCCAGCAAAATATTAGAAAGTAATAAAATTAATTGGCGCTTGTTTTTCGTAACGTTTGATTAAAGATTGATCGAGCGTTACGAAGTTGTCGCACTCGCTATTAACAGCGCAGGCTAACTGGAGCGCATCTTCAAAATCATTACCTTGCAGATTGTCAAAGGCCCAAGAGACATCATTATTGTTAATGGGCAAAACAATAAAATCATCAAGAAAATTTCTTATATCTTGAAGATAAATATCTTTACTGGCGAAATATACGACTAGATGAACAGTTAGCACGGAAATGTACGCATTTCCCGCACTGGCATGTAATAAAATATCTACTTCTTTTTTATGTTTACGCTTTAGGGCAGATTCTAGTAAAATGTTTGCATCAAAAAAGTTTTTAGTTGTTGGTGTGTTGGGTATATTTACGGTCGAGGCGTTCATGGTAAAGTTCCTTCCAGCTTTTAGATTCGTCAAATTTGTAATTTTTTCTGGGTGCTTTGTTTAAAGCGTCGAGTCCGGGCATGCCTGCTTTTTTTGGGGCGTCAGAAATAAGGCGGACGGCTGGTTTATTGCGATAGGTGATTTTAAATTCCTCTCCCGCCATGGTGCGCTTGATGATTTTTTCAAAGTTATTACGTAGCTCTACTGATGTGATTGTTGTCATGGTTATAGTTTAACATGAAGTTTAAGTTTATGTCAATAGGTTTGATGTTGTTTTCTGGTTTAGCCTGAAATGTTTTACTATAAGCAAATCTAATCATTCCGTTTTTTGGCAATAGATTGTGTTGCCAGAGAGAATCATAAAATCAACGGGAATGATATATTTGTCGTATATAATAAGAGTGGTATATTGTTTAAGGTCGGGCTGGACGGGCCTTGGCGGTGTGCTTTATAAGATGCCCGTTTATGTGAAGTAGGCCTTAGTGTAGCAATATATGTTAAGAGACAATATTCACTAGTTATCTATTTAGCTAGTTCTTTGAGCTTGATAGGTATTCAATTTCTTTGATAATGTCAAGGAGCGCTTCGGCGCGCTTGGTTTCGTCTTCAATTAAAAGGGCGGTTTGGTGTGCTGGGGCAATTAAGCTTTTGTCGTCCGAGCTACGAATGAGGAGAAGGTAAGTTTCAAATTTTTCTTCAGCAGGAATATTTAATTTATCTACAAGCGGGCGCAATTCTTCTAATGCTTGATTTTTTATTGGATCTAAAGAGTTATCGCCTGTAGAGCTGTCGTCATTGGAAGTTCTTGAATCGTTTGATAAGTTTGGCAATTCTGGTAGTTCTGGTATGGTAACTTCTTCGGGTGTTGTGATTATTTCATCGGATGGTGATTCGTCTACTACTGGTGCTGGTGTTGTTTCAACGGACGATTCTTCTTCTGATGTCTCGGTTTCGGTAAGTGGATCCGCTGCAACGGCTAATTCATCTGCCTCTGCAGGTGTTTCTACCGTAACGTTAACCGCTTGGCTGTCGTTGTCTTCCTCGCCATCTTCAGTTGCTGCAAGTTGAGCGTTTATGTTTGTAAGTGTTGGAGCCATTCCGGCAAAATCCATATCTGCCGAAGCTTCTACATCGCTAATTCCAGCCAATGCCTTTGCTAGGTCTTGGTCGTCGCTTAACGGTTTAACATCTTGTTGTATTTCGTCCATCTTCCACCCTTATTGATACTTATGCTTACTTAAATTATACTGTATCATAGACCAATAGTAAACGACAAGGTAGTATAAAATGTTAGATAATAAAAACGTGCTCATACATCGCGATCCACATCATGCACTTGATGTAGCGCAAGAACAATATCATCAAGCCGATTTCGAGGCTGAGTTGCTTAATTCCACCCCTAATACACAGGGTGTTAAGAACGTAGTAATTTTAGGGATGGGAGGCTCGGCGCTTGCCCCAATTGTTATTAAAGATTGGTTGGGCAATGATCTAAAAATGCCACTTGAAATTGTCCGAAGTTATAACGTACCAGGCTTTGTAAATGAAAATACTTTGGTTATTGCCAGTAGTTATTCAGGAAATACTGAAGAAACCTTAACAGCGCTTTATCAGGCGCGCGAGCGTGGTGCAAAAATTACAATTATTGCTGCTGGTGGGGAGCTTATTAATTATGCCAACGAAAATAATACCCCACACGTGGTTTTGCCAAGCGGTGTTCAACCTAGAATGGCTTTAATTTATAGTTTACGGGCAAATATTAGGATTTTGGCACATTATGGCGTGGTAGATTATAAATATTTTGACGAAATAGCCCAAACTCAAGATTGGCTAAAAGACCAAACGAGTGCTTGGAGTCGTGAAACAGATTTGAAAAATAATTATGCCAAACAACTTGCTTTAAGTGCTGTTGGAAAAACTGGCGTATTCTATGGTGGCGACAAAACAGCTTCTATTGCATATAAATGGAAGATTAGCTGGAACGAAAATGCTAAAAATACGGCCTTTTATAATCAATATCCCGAGTTTAATCACAATGAATTCATGGGCTGGACGTCTCATCCAGTAGAAAAGCCTTTTGCTATTTTTGATTTAATAAGTAGCTTTGAGCATCCACAAGTTATTAAGCGATTTAAGGTGTCAGACAAATTGTTAAGTGGTCGCCGACCAAAGGCGAAAGTAATTGAGCTTCAGGGTGATACCGTGTTGAAACAACTCTTGTGGGCAGCTATTTTGGCAGATTTTACCAGTATTTATCTTGCAATTTTAAATAATGTAGACCCAACGCCAGTAAAATTAATAGAAAAACTAAAACAAGAATTAAAATAAGCAATTTTTATGGATAAAAAACTAACACTAATATCACCTGATGCAAAAAATCAAATAAGCTTCATTCTAGAAAACGGCGAAATATATTATTCAACTCGTCGTCATTATAAGGCAAACATCAAAAAATCGCGCATTCATTTAGATATGGACGAGGCCAGTAGCCTGGGCAATTTTCAGTTAATAAGCAATGAAGAATCTTTGCACGACGAGGAGTGGTTTCCGGTGTTAGGCCAGAAAGAAAAAATCAACAACCGTTATCGTGAGCTTGAAATAGAATTACAAAATGGTAAAGAATATTCTAATATTAAAACCATCAAACTTTATTTTAGGGCGTACGACGATGGCGTAGCTTTTAGGTACGAGATTCCCGAGCAAGAGGGTCTGAGTAAGTTTATTATAAAAAGTGAAAACATTTGTTTTAGGGTGTCAGATCGTGCTCAAGCGTGGTGGATTCCAGCCTATCAGCCCGACAGATACGAATATATTTATCAAAAAACACTGGTAGAAGATATGCCGGCTGTTCACACGCCTTTAACAATTGAAATTAACCCAGACGCTTTTATCGCTATACACGAGGCCGAACTGTATAACTACGGCGCAATGGTTTTAAACTATAAAGACGAACATTTAGTTTCTGAAATTACACCACTTTCGGACGGTGTTGTTGGTCGTTTTGAAAAAAGTTTCCTTTCTCCGTGGCGTGTTATTATGCAGGCAGATAAAGCGGTTGATTTAATTAGTAGTGATATTATTCTTAACTTGAATCGTAAACCTTCAGAAGATTTTTCTTGGGTCAAACCACTGAAGTTTATGGGTATCTGGTGGGGGATGTTTTTGGGTGAATATACCTGGGGTTCTGGTGAGCGACATGGTGCAACAACAGAAAATGCTAAAAAATATATAGATTATTGTGCAGAATATGGCATAGGTGGTCTGTTGATCGAGGGGTGGAATAAGGGCTGGGATGGCGATTGGACAAAAAATGGCCACCTGTTTAATTTTACCAGTGCTTACGACGATTTTAATATCCGCGAGATTGCTAACTATGCTAAGGAAAAAGGCGTTGAATTAGTTGGTCACCATGAAACTTCTGGTGACATAGCAAACTATGAATCTCAAATTAACGACGCCTTTGATTTTTATAAAGAATTAGGCATTAAGTATATTAAAACAGGCTATGTTGGTAGTCGCATGAACCATTCAGAATTACATCATAGTCAATTCGGTGTTAATCATTACCAAAGAATTATTGAAAAAGCTGCTCAATATAACATGATGTTAGATATCCACGAGCCCATAAAGGGGACTGGCACAGAACGAACTTGGCCAAATTTATTAACGCGCGAAGGTGGCCGCGGACAAGAGTACGAAGGCGGTGGAATTCCACCAGCTCATGTGCCAAGCATTATTTTTACACGAATGCTTAGCGGGGCCTTCGACTATACTCCCGGCATTTTTGATTTAGCTAACCCTGTTAAAAGGGTTACCTCTACGTTGGCGCGACAACTAGCGCTTTACGTAGTAATTTATAGTCCCATGCAAATGGTGGCGGATAGGCCCGAGCAATATAAAAATAATATGGATGCTTTTAAGTTCATTCAGGACGTACCGGTAGATTGGGGCGCTACAGTGCC
>JAGOZV010000044.1 GCA_018064165.1 Candidatus Saccharimonadota bacterium | reverse complement strand
CCTTTGGCCGAATTTAAAGCATCTATTTTTTCAAAGCTGGTGTAAACGTTATGCGGAGCTCTGCGATCGCTGGCACGCCAATAACTTTTTGCGTTAAAAAATTGATCTATGTCACGATACTGTCCATTTCTAACTTCGTCTAGGGCTCGCTTGCTACCACCAACATGGGCAACAGATGCGTTATAGGGTTTTAGCCATTCTACATAATATGGGCGTAAACTTCTTACCGGCCCAACAAGTTGTGGTTTTTCGTTTTGATACAATACCAAAAAACGTGTTATGCCACCTTCGGCTACTGCTTCGTAAACCACACCACTGTTTTTCAAGCCAGACTGAGGGCGTGCCGATGGGCTGTTTTCTATCATAATGGCGGTAACTGGCGCGTTTACTAATTCGGCGTTAGCAACTTCTACCCCACTTAACGCAGAATAATATACCGGCTTTTTTACTTCGGCAGGAATTGGTTTAACTTGAGCCTCGCTATTTATAATGTCGTGAAGTGTGTTTTGTCGTACCTGATAAATAAAAAGAAAGCATGCCCAAAAAGCCGTCATTACAATTAAAATAGAGATGGCGTGTTTTAAAATCCATTCAGTCGCTTTTTTAAAAAATGTTTTTATTTTAGGCATAACCTACATAAATTATAGCACACTTTTTTTGCTAAATATGTCTATTGCTTCGTTAAGTAGCGAAATTACTTGTTCTTTGCCCAAAATTTCCATAGTTTGATTTAACTGAGGGCTAAATGGTGTCCAGGTAATAACCGTGCGAATAAGGCTAAACAACACTGCGGGCTTAGAATTTGTTTCCACTAGCAGGTCATTTAACGCTTGCTGAATTTCGTCTGCGGTAAAATTAGTTTGACTAAGCTTATTGCGCGAAACAGTAAGTAAATTAACAATTTCTTCGGGCTGAAGCTTTTTTAGCTGCTTGCTTTGAGTAATAAGGTTTAAATTTGCAACAGGTTTTGTAAAGAAGAAGCTTGTAAGCGTTGGTAAATCGTTAAAAGTTTTTAAACGATCTTTCACTAGGGCTAGAATTTGATCTTTTTGCTCTTCTGTTTGTTCGTTTGCTAATTGCGGCCAAAAATCTTTAACGGCTTTTTTTAGGTCGTTGGTAGATAAATTACGAATATGCTGTCCGTTCATCCAAACCAAACGGTCTTCGTCGAAGCGCGCCCCACTTTTTCCAACTCTATCTAAACTAAATTTATCTATTAATTCTTGAGTAGAATAAATTTCTTGCGTGGTGCCATCGTTCCAGCCCATGCTAGCTATAAAGTTTATTAACGTTTCTGGCAAATAGCCGTCGCTTAAATAATTTAGAATGTCTTTGGCATTGTCGCGCTTACTAAGCTTTTTTTGGCCACTTGGTGCTAAAATATGCGGCAACGTTGCAAAAACTGGAAATTCTAATTCTAGGGCTTCATATAAATTTAAAAAATTTGGCTGGCTAGAGATAAATTCTTGCCCACGAATTACGTGAGAAATTTGCATTTCGGCGTCGTCTACAATATGTGCAAAATTGTAAGTTGGAAAACCGTCGGACTTCATTAGTATAAAATCGTCTATAACTTCGGGTCCACTTTTTAAGTCGCCCATAACTTCGTCGTGCCATTGGTAGCTTTTTGGATCGCTTTTAAAACGAAGTGCTGTTTTGCCATCCCACTTTGGCGGATTTTCTGGACGATGATTTCTGTATAAAAATGGCTGCTTACTAATGCGTGCTTGCTCACGAAATTCGTCTAGCTGCTCTTTGGTATAAGGGTCTGCGTAGGCGCGGCCACTTTCTATTAATTTTTGCGCCCATTTATTGTAAATATCTAACCTTTGGCTTTGAGTGTAAGGCCCATAATTTCCAGGTTTGTCGGGGCCTTCGTCATAATTTAAACCTAAAGCATTTAAAGTACGAATAATATGATCGGCCGAACCTTCAACTTCTCTGTTTTGATCGGTGTCTTCTATGCGTAAAATAAATTGTCCGTTGTTTTGCTTAGCAATAAGCCAGGCAAATAAAGCTGTACGAACACCACCAACATGCATAAAGCCAGTTGGGCTAGGCGCAAATCTAGTGCGAATTGTTTTGCTTTCAGTTTTCTCCATAATAAATCTATTTTACCACAGATGCGCAGGTTATTAGTTTAAACCATCAACAATTGTTCGTACTTGTGAAGGGTCGAGGTTTGAAGTGGTGCTTATTACATATAATATGTCGCTATTAACCCAAGTTGTCATATTTTGACCATTTAAGGTGTAACTAAAAATTGTTAGCCCCTTGTATTCAGTGGTTGTAAAATTATCGTTAGAAATTTTTCGTACTTCGTCTTTAAGTTTTGTTGTATCCCACTTAGTTTTAGTTTGCGTGATTGCAAAATTTTGATTGGTATCTTTTGAATCAAATGAAATAACCACACTTCCGTTTAAATATTTAGCAGATTCGCTTAATTTAAATCCTGCGGGTAGCTCGCGAGGATATTTTGCATTTATTCCAGCCTGATTACTAGCAATGTGTAATGCAATATTTGGCGCGCTAAAATATGCCGCAATGCCCAGTGCTATAAAAAACGCTACAAAAATTGAAGTCCATATAGTAAAACGCTTTTTTGTTTTACTTAAAACTTTCTTTTTAGCTTTTTGTTTGGTTGGTGTAGCAGCTAACGCCTTTTCTATTTCCTTTTCTTTCGCACTTTTTTGTGGAATAGAGGCTACGGCAGTCTGCTTGGCGCTAGTTTTTTTTGCATCATTTTCTTCAGAAGAATTTTGTTTGCCGGCAGTTTTAGGCGGTGTAATAACTACGTTAGATTTTTTGAGTAGTGGTTTTTTGCCAAATTTAGAAACGCTGGCATTCTGAGATATATCGGCCGTTCTGCTTGTTCGAGTTTGGATTTTTTTGCTACTATTATTAAGCGAAACTTGACGTTCGGTGTTCTTGGTTGGTTTTTTAGTGTATTTACGGTTTAAAGTTTTAGACTTTTGTGGCGCTTTGTGTACCGAACCCGCACTTGGTTTAATGTCTTGCATTGATTCCCTCTCGCAGAAGTTTATTTTTGCTTATGCTTTATATATCATAATATTAGTTTTGCTACTTAATTTCAAGTATAATATACTATATAAGATGAATAAAAAATCCCGAAAAAAATCTATTGCTAAACGCGCCGTAATTTATTCTGTTATTACTACTGCAACAATTGTAATAACTGTTCTTTTGGTTATTTTTACTTTAGGTTTTAGGTTTGACTTATCGTTAAATAAAGTAGAACGAACTGGTTTGGTCCAATTTGGCTCTAGCCCTTCGGGCGCTATCTCTAGGGTCAACGGTAAGGCTGTCCAGCTAAGAACTCCTAATAAAGAAGTCGTAAATGCTGGCACGCACGATTTTTCAATGGAAAGAGACAAATATCAATCTTGGAATAAAACTTTAAATATTAAACCAGGCATGCTGCGCTGGTTAAACTACGCTATTCTTGTACCAAGCGAAATTGAAACCACGCCTATGCTAAGTTTTGAAACTATTAGCGCCCTAAAAGCAACCCCTGAAAAAAAGGATATTTTAGTTTTGCGCGACAATACTGTACCAAATTTTGATCTTGTAGACATTCGTGGCACTGAAGTTAAATCTAAGCAAATTATTTTGCCTGCCGAGGTATATTCTCAGGCAGATATTCCAGAAATTTCACATCGCTTTGAAATGACCGAGTGGGATAGTGGCGGAAGATACATTCTTCTTAAGCATTATTATGCCGATTCAAGCGAGTGGATTGTTTTTGATACACAAAATGTTGCTTCTTCGCAAAACTTAACAACTCATTTTGATATAGTTATGAGCAAGGTTAAATTTATAGATACCAGTGGTAATAAATTTTATGTTTTAAATAATACCGACATCCGAAAACTCGATCTGTCTAATTCAACAATTTCCCATCCAATAGTAACAAAGGTTGAATCGTTTATTTTATACGATAAATCTAACCTTGTTTATATTGGCGAAACTGGTCAAAACGAAACTTTGCGTCGTGTTGTTGGTACGTACCGCGACGGCGACAAATCGTCACATCAGGTAAAAAGTTTCAACATAGATCAACAAGATATTAAAATTGCCACAACAAAGTATTTTAACGAAGATTACATTGCTATTTTAAATAGTAAAGTTTTGTACTTGTATAAAGGCAACTTCCCAACCGACGGCAATAATGGCATAAACCTAAAAACTACAATGACACTTGGTTTAGATGAAATTCCACAAGAAGTGTCTTTTTCAGACTCGGGACAATATTTGTTAATGAGTAATGGCACAAATTTTGTAAGCTACGATCTAGAGTATCAAAGCGTTGCAAAATTCAATATAAATGCAGCTGCAGACGATTTTAATTACGATTGGTTAAATTCTACTCATATTTGGTCAAGTAGCGAGGGCAAAATTTCTATACGCGAATTCGATGGCCAGAACAGCCACGAAATTGCTACAGCTTCGGGTAATTATGGTGCTATATTTACTTCTAATAAAAAATATATTTACACAGTTGCTAATGTTGAAGATGGTTCATTAAGCTTGCAACGAAGTTTAATGATTCTATAATTTGTTAATTTTATTATATAGTTGTTAGTTAAAGTTTATTAGTTAAAGTTGCCGCCAAACATGTTGGTTATAACTTTTTCTATCCAGGTTGGTTCAATGCCGGGAATTCCGTTGGTGCTTGACGCATCTACAGACACAGCACTTGCTTTCAGTGGGTCTGGTGAAATTTGTTCGGCTGTAACTAATAAGCGCTGTAAAGCTGTACCTAGTGGCGTACAAGTAATTAATGTCATTACAGGCTTGCCAGCAGTGTCGTAAACAAGTTTATCTACTTGATCTGGATAGACGACTTCTTTACCGGTAACGGCGTAGGTGTAGCGTTTGCCGTTGTAGTGCGCATAAATTTTGTCGCCATTTTCTAGCTTATGAAGTTGTGCAAAAACAAATTTATAATCGCTTTGCATGAATAAATCGCCGCTACTGTGGCCTGAAAGCACCGTATTGC
>JAGOZV010000043.1 GCA_018064165.1 Candidatus Saccharimonadota bacterium | reverse complement strand
GCAAAATGGGGCTTAAAATAATGAATAAAAATATTTTTATAATTCATGGTTGGACATATTCGACAAAACCCTGGACTTCTACGGTGTCAATTTTAAGAAACCGCGGCTTTAACATAACACAGTTAAACGTGCCGGGTCTTACTCAAAAAAGCCAAAAAGTGTTTACTATAGAAGATTATGTAAAGTGGTTGCGTCAAGAGCTTAAAGATGAAAAAGACCCTATAATCATAGCTCATTCAAATGGTGGTAGAATTGCATTAAACTATTTAAATAAATACCCAAAAAGTTTTTCCAAGCTGATTTTAATTGGTAGTGCTGGAATTTTCGATGATCAACCAAAAACAAGCTTAAAAAATAAAACTTTTAAAATGCTTTCTAAAACGTTTAAGCCTCTTGCTAAAATTCCTATCATTCGTAAAATTGTTTATCGCATTCTTGGTGTTCACGACTACAATGAAGCCCCAGAGAGTATGAAGAAAACATTAAAGAACATGTTAGATAGCGACAAAGAGCTAAAAATTAAATATAACGGAGTAGAGACCGTCTTGTTGTGGGGCGAAAAAGACACGGAAACACCTTTGTGGATGGGTAAAAAAATGAATAAGCAAATTTCATATTCAAAAATTAAAGTTTATAATGAATGGGGACACGCACCGTATATTACTCACCCGTATGAACTCGCAAACGAACTAACAGATATTATTAAGGAAGCAAAAAAATGATTTTTCAGTCTTTAGCACCACAATTTAATTTTAATGAGGCTCTTAAGCATCTGTTTTCTGGAGGTGAAGAAGAAGATGCCAATGCTTTAAAAAATCATCTTCTTGAAAAATATGAGGGTAAAAGCGTCGAGCTTTATGGAAAAGGTCGGGCAGCTTTGGCTGAAGCGGTTATAATCGCCACTAGTGGGGAAGGCCGCGTACTAGTAACAGGGCTTACGTGTAACAGTGTAGAACAAGCGGTTACCGCCGCGGGTTGTCGACCAATTTTTGTTGATATAAGTTATAAAGATCTTCAATTCTCGAAAAAATCATTGACCAAGGCATTTGAAGATTATAGCGATATTAAGGCAATAATTATTCAAAATACACTTGGTGTGCCGGCTGATATTTCATTCATTAAGCAAATTGCACGAACGCATAATATTGTAATTATTGAAGATTTGGCTCATTCAATCGGCTCTAAATACTTAACTGGAAGCGAAATGGGAACTGTGGGCGATATAACAATGCTGTCGTTTGGGCGAGACAAAGCAGTAGATGTTACCAACGGTGGTGCAATTATATTACGTAAAGAATTTAACCATCGAATTCGCAAACCACACAATATGCCCAGTTCTAAGAACCAGACAAGAGATCGTATTTATCCTCTTTTTGCAAATGTAGCAAGATTTCTTTATCCAATAGGGCTTGGACGTTTTGTAATTGCCTGGTTCTATAAATCGGGCTGGGCGGTTAAATCTGCAGATGGCAAAGTTAATATGGATATTGCTATGACTAATTGGCAGGCAAAAGAAGCTTTAGAAAAATTGCAAAATATTGAGCAAACAGTTAAGCATCGCCAAAAAATAACAAAGAAGATTTATGACGAAATACACCTTTCGCCAATAACGAGTGCAACATACGAAAATGCGTCAATTATTAGAGTGCCATTCGTGGTTGAAAATCGTCACGAAGTTTTACAGGCTTTGAAATCCGAGGGTATATTTTTGGAGGATGTTTGGTACGACTCTCCCGTTTCCCCACGTAGATATTTAAAAGATTCTTCTTTTGTTCGTAGCGAAGCTCCAAATGCGATAAAAATATCTAATGAAATTATAAATATTCCAACATACAAAAATATTTCGCCATCAGATGTTGAAAAAATTGCCTTAATTATAAATAGGACAGCAAAAGATGTTAAGCACTAAAAATATATCAGAAATCGAATGGAATAAGGTATTAGAGAATCATCCAGAAGCTAATTTTTTGCAGTCTTATCAGTGGAAAAAACTTCATCAAGAACTTTCAATGAAAACTAGAGCCGTTGCATTTTTTCATGACGAAAAAAATGTTGGCGTGGCGCTAATTATAATAAAAGACGCAAAGCGTGGTCGTTATGCTGAAATTTCCGCAGGACCATTAATAGATTGGAATAATAAAAAAATAGCGAACTTTGTTGTTAAGCAAATTAAAGAAATTTCTAAAAAAGAAGGTGCCGTTTTTGTCCGCGTTCGTCCTCAGGTATTGAAAACGGAAGAATCAGAAAAAATATTTACTGACCTTGGTTTTAAAAAAGCGCCTATGCATCTTCATGCTGAGCACACCTCTGTTTTAGATTTGTCTCAAGCAGAAGAAGACATATTAAAAAACATGCGTCGTCAAACTCGTTACGAAGTTAGAAAAGCAGAAAAATTAAATATAAATATAGAAGCTTTTCCGGCCCATGAAAAAATAGACGAATTTATTGATTTGCAAAAAGACACCGCTAAACGCCAGGGTTTTATTACTTCTTCAGAAAAATTTCTTAAAACACTTGCAAGTACGTTTAATGAAAATGCCCAAATTTATGTAAGCAGGGTAGGCGATGAACTACTAAATATGGGACTAATTTTAGAATATGGTCAAGAGGTGGATTATTTTGAAGCTGCCAGCACGAAGGCTTCATACAATTATCCAGGTGCGTATGGATTGCTGTGGACTGCAATAAAAAATGCCAAAAACAACGGCTATAAAAGATTCAACTTTTGGGGAATTTCTTACAATAACGACCCTCATAATCGTTACGCTGGTGTAACTACCTTTAAAAAAGGTTTTGGTGGCGAAAGCATAACATACCTACCTGCTCAAGATCTAATTATTAACCCAGTCAGATATTCGTTTAATTGGCTCGTGGAAACTGTTCGGCGCAAAAAAAGGAGATTATAAAATATGGAAATTAAAGACGTAACTTCTAAAAAAGAATGGGAAAACTTTGTTCAATCTCATGAAGAGGCTAATTTTTTGCAAAGTTGGCAATGGGGAGAGTTTCATAAAGAGCGTGGTAAAAAAATACTTCGCCGAGGTATTTATAAAAAAGATAAATTAATTGGTGTTTACACTGGACAAGTAGAGAACGCGCGGCGCGGAAAACGTATAGAGATTGCCGGTGGGCCAATAATCGATTGGGATGATAACAGTGTTGTTTCAATTACAACAGAAGATATTAGGAACCAAGCTAAACTGGCCAATGCAGTTTTTGCTCGTATTCGCCCGCAGCTTCCGTATTCTAAAAAAGCAGAAAAAATACTTGAAAACAAAGGCTATAAAAAAGCACCGATGTATTTAAGTGTGGAGTTGGCCGGCGTTTTAGATTTAAACAATAGCGAAGAAGAAATTTTAAAGGGCATGCGACAAAGGTTGCGTCGTGCATTAAGAAAGGCTGCTAAAAACAGCATCACCGTTGAAACAAGCACTAATCCCAGCGACATAGATACTTTTTATGACATTCAATTGCAAACAGCGAAACGTCACGATTTCGTAGCATTTAACAGAGAGTTCTTAAAAAAACAATTTAAAGCCTTTGCGAGTGAGGGGCAGGCCGTGTTATACACAGCAAAATATAATGACGAAATATTGGCACAAAATTTTATGATTTTTTATGGAAACGAAGCGTCGTATCATTATGGAGTAAGTACCGCGCTGGGCACAAAACTTTCTGGCGCCCCTCTTTTGCATATGCAGGCAATGAAAGATGCAAGAGATAGAGGCATAAAAAGATATAATTTTTGGGGTATAGTTGCCGAAAACGACACAGATCATCGTTTTTATGGCGTAAGTGTTTTTAAGCGAGGTTTTGGCGTAGAAGAACTTCAGTATACACCTGCGTATGATTTAGTGATTGATTCTAAAAAATATGCTGGTACGTGGCTAATAGAAACCGCTAGGCGAAAAATTCGCAAAGTATAAGTTGGTAAGAAATAGTTATATATTGACAAAACACTAAGAATAGTTTATGCTTTAGGTATACTCTTAAATTAAGAGTTGTTGAGCAAGGAGGAATCCTATGTTTTATGATGGTTTATGCGAAGCAACCTCAAGGGGTCGGTGCGGACAGCACTCCCAATACGTCGTTGCCTTACCAGCAACAGATCGTCTACCAGCAAATAAAGTGAACCTTTGCTGGTATCACAGACAAGTCGTGAACGGATCGGGCTTAAGGCCTAGCACCACGACTTATATAAAAGATCGTGTTATCCAGGGGGCTGCTGTAACCATTCTACCAGAGGCGTTGTTTTTCTAACGCAACTCTGCACCTCCCCCGTTGACTTAATGTTGACGGGGGATTAAAACGCTTAAAATAATTAGCACTCGCACTTGACGAGTGCTAATTTGCTAGTTATAATGGATACACGAATTAACAAAAGGAGGAGAAATGAGTTCACCAATTATGCCTCTTGGCGACCGAGTTGTGGCCGTAAAAGAGGAAGCCAAAACTAAAACTGCAAGTGGAATTTTCTTGCCAGAGAATGCGAAAGAACAACCAATTATGGCGGAAATTGTTGCGGTTGGCGATGAAGTAAAAAGTTTAAAAAATGGCGATAAAATTGTTTATAGCGAATATCGCGCAACTGATCTAAAAATTAACAATAAAGATTATTTAATTATCAAACTAGAAGATATTCTAGGAATTGTAAAGTAGGAGGAAAGTATGGCAAAAAAAGTTTTTTACGATGATGATGCGCGTGAGCGAGTTTTGGGTGGTGCTAAAGCTTTGTACGACGCAGTTAAAGTAACATATGGCCCAAAAGGCCGCAATGTTGTAATTGAAAAAGCCTATGGTGGCCCAACCGTTACTCATGATGGCGTTACGGTAGCTGAAAATATTGATTTACCAGCAGATAGCGATGAAACGCTAGGCTATAAAGTTGGCGCAGAGCTTATAAAACAGGCCGCGACTAATTTAAATAAATCTGCCGGCGACGGAACAACAACCGTTACTGTTTTAACTTATTCAATTTTAAAAGAAGCCAATCGATTAATTGCGGCGGGGCACAACCCTCAAGAGCTTCGCAAGGGG
>JAGOZV010000042.1 GCA_018064165.1 Candidatus Saccharimonadota bacterium | reverse complement strand
TATTTACATAACGAAGATGGTACAAATATTTTGATTCAGGAATTTATTAAAGAATCTGCCGGAACTGATATTCGTGCTTTTGTGGTTGGTTCTAGAGTGGTTGCGAGTATGAAGCGCCAATCTTTAGATGATGATTTTAGATCTAATTTGCATAAAGGTGGTGCCGGCAAGGCTATTAAGCTAACGCCTGAAGAGCGCAAAAT
This sequence comes from Candidatus Saccharimonadota bacterium, assembly GCA_018064165.1. GTDB lineage: Bacteria > Patescibacteriota > Saccharimonadia > Saccharimonadales > Saccharimonadaceae > JAGOZV01. The sequence goes on along the minus strand of JAGOZV010000042.1, from coordinate 4,990 downwards.
GGCTGTTCGTGCCGCCAAGGCTATGGGTTTACCGATTGCTGGTGTAGATTTAATGCGTAGCGCGCGAGGCCCACTGGTACTAGAAGTTAATGCTAGCCCAGGTTTTGGAATTGAATCAGTTACGGGCCACGACGTCGCAACCCCTATAATTGAATATGTAGAAATGAATGCCAAAAGACCAAAAAGAAAAGACCGTGTTGGTGCTTAAAAACAAAACTGCTCGTGCTATAATTAATCTATGATTCAACTTGGTTTAGCAATAATAATATTAACAGTTTTGTTGTTTATATCAGCATTTCTTTCTAAAAGGCGTTTTGGCTTACTTGGTCTATCGCTTTCTGCAGGGTACGTGCTTAGCGTTCTTTGGGCTCAATACGCTGGTAATATTCTAGGCTTCCTGGGTGTAGAAAGATCTTCTTCCACGGAATCTTTAGTTGGCGTGCTACTGATTTTGTTCCCGGTATTAATTACACTTCTACACGGTTACACGTATAGTACTAGTACTGGTAGATTATTGGGTTCAATTTCATTTGCATTTTTAGCGGTTGCATTCTTGAGTGGTCCATTAAGCTATGCATTTGTAAACACTGGCAGTATGTCTGGATTCGTTGCATTCTTCGAATCGTATAAAGATTATATTATAGCCGTGGGCGTTATTGTGGCTGTCCTAGATTTATTAATGAGTAAACCAAAACTTTCTAAATAAGTCCGAAGTGTGGTGAAGTTATTGACAAACTAAGCGTTTTAGTGATAAATTAGGATAGCAAAGTTATGCGGGATCGTAGCTCAGCTGGTTAGAGCACCTGCCTTTTAAGCAGGGTGTCGTGGGTTCAAGCCCCACCGATCCCTCCAAAATGTAAAAAATAATATCACCAAAGGTGGTATTTTTTTAATTATTAAATTTAACTTAATTTTATGTTAAAATATTGAGGTGAAGCATTTCTTTCTGCGACCTTTGCATGTTTCATGGCGGATAGCTATTTTTTGTGGTAGTTTTATTCTAGGTGTTGTTTTGGCCCGAGTTTTCAGTATCGATAATACCTACCTATTTGTTGCATTAAGCCTAGCGTTATTTATTATAGGCATTGTTATCCCTTATTGGTGGAGTATTTTGTTTATGGTTTTAGCGGGCATTATCTTAGGGCTAATGCGAGGTGGCATGTTAATGGCCCCGTTAGTAGATTTCCAGAAAAACTTTGAATCTCAGGTTTCAATAAAGGGCAATATAACAGATGACGCAGATACTTCTAGGGATGGGAAAAAACGAATAAAAATAGATGTTCACGAGTTAAATGGGTTAAAAGTGAAAGGTTTAATATGGGCAGAGCTAGCTACTTCAGCAAACGTTAGAAGAAGCGATATTGTAGAAATAAAAGGAGTTTTGCAAGAAGGCTTCGGTAATTTTTCAGGTATGGTAAAGAAAGCGGTTGTAATAAATGTATATAGACCGACCCCGGGAGACCTGCCGTTAACAGTCCGCGATTGGTTTGCTAGTAAAATCAGGAAGAGTATTAAAGAGCCTCAGGCCAGCCTTGGTATTGGTTATTTGGTTGGTCAAAAAAGTGCTTTGCCGAACGATTTATATACTGCACTGCAAATTTCGGGATTAACTCATATAGTTGTGGCTAGTGGCTACAATTTAACAATTCTTGTTCGTTTTGCTCGGCGAGCTTTCGCAAAAGTTTCGAAATTTACATCTACAATATCGGCATTAACAATGATAATTAGCTTTGTTGCAATAACAGGTCTTAGCCCCAGCATGTCAAGAGCAGGGCTAGTCTCTATATTAAGTCTCGTCGCCTGGTATTACGGAAGAAAGTTTAACCCGATAATTTTAATAGTTTTCGTAGCTTCTATAACTGTGCTTTGGAGTCCTAGCTACGCATGGGGCGATATTGGGTGGTTGCTGTCTTTCGCGTCATTTTTGGGCGTAATAATTCTAGCACCCCTTTTGCATAAATATTTTTTTGGAGAAAAAGAACCTGGCACGGTTAGGCAAATTTTGGGCGAAACAATTTCAGCACAATTGGTTACTTTACCAATAATTTTATTGTCTTTTGGACAATTATCTACAATATCATTGCTAGCAAATGTTTTAATTTTACCTTTTATACCACTCGCAATGCTTTTTACGTTTATCGGAGGGTTAAGCGCTATTTTTATTCCAGGAATAACTACGATAATTGGCATTCCAGCAAATGTATTGTTAGGCTATATGATAAAAGTTGCTATGCTTTTATCGGAATGGGAGTGGGCTCAAATAGAAATGCCGCTAACAATAGCGGGTTCTGTAATATTTATTATAATTTTAATATTTTTAATTATATTTTTGTCACGAAGAACTAAGCATAATTTACGCGAAACAAATATTATCGTATAATATATATTAACGAAGAAAATACTAATAAGGGAGAAGTAAATGTCAGGACATAGCAAATGGTCAAAGATTAAAAGAGATAAAGGTGCAAATGATGCCAAGCGAGGAGCTATCTTTACAAAGTTAGGGAATCAGATTGCAATAGCAGCAAGAGGAGGAGTTGATCCAGACCTTAATTCTACGCTTGCAATGGCAATTGAAAAGGCCAAAGCTGCCAATATGCCTGTTTCGAATATTCAGCGAGCAATTGATAGAGTTGCAGATAAAAATTCGGCAGATCTTCAAGAAATTACTTACGAGGGCTACGGCCCAGGCGGAGTAGGTATCATTATAGAAACGGCCACCGACAATCGTAACCGAACTTTACCAGAGGTAAAAACTGCTCTTGTAAAAAATGGTGGCTCAATCGCCGATGCTGGAAGTGTGTCTTTTCAGTTTGATCGTAAAGGTGTCATAAGGGTGGGGGCTTCTGGAGAAGATGCTTTGCTTACTATTTTAGATGCTGGAGCAGAAGATGCTGTAGAAGAAGATGGCGAAATTATTGTTTATACAGAGCTTAAAGATTTAGCAAAGGTCCGCGAAGGAATAAAAAAAGAGGGACTAAATGTTATAGAGGCGGAGCTACAATATGTTCCTAAAAACACAGTGTTAATAGAGTCGGACGATATTTCTGCAAAATTAGATCGCGTTATGGATGCGTTAGATGATTTAGACGACGTAGTGAATGTGCATACAAATGCTGAATTACCAGAGTAGAAAATAAAATCTTAAAGAAAACTTAAAAAAAGCTTGCAATTTAATTAATGTGCGTGTAATATATGAATATGCGTATGAAGTATACAAGAGTTAAATTGCTGTTTATGTTGTTGATTGCTCTCGGACTAAGCAATACTCCCATTGCTCTTGCATCTAATACGCAAGTTTTTTTGAGTCAAGTGCAAGTGCGAAATTATTCTGCCAGCGACCTTTTTTCGCACTTGCACGAGGCGGTAGTTATTAAAAACGACTCAGAAGAAGACGTCGATGTAACTAATTGGTGTGTTTATTATTATAGTGTTTCTATAGATTTTTCTGATGGACAAAAACGAAAAATAGGCTGTTTCACTCCAAAAAATGATTCACAAAAAATATTTTTAAAAGCAGGCAGTGTAGTAAGGTTCGGTTCCTTTGCTGAAGAGTTTTTTGATACATCAATATTTTATACGCAATCTTTTAGTCAGGGGTTAGGAAACGACAAGGGGAAGTTAGTTTTATTAAATGGAGAAGTTGAAGAAGACAGAGTAGAGTGGGGAACCCACCCAAATGCGTTAGCCCTTTCAGGAAAAGCAGTTTTTGGTCGCAAACAAAATGAACAAGGTTTGTTGGTTTATAGTGGTATTACTAAAAATGATTTTGAAATAATAAATGAAATTGATATTACAACTGTTAGCGAAATATATATAAAACAAGACGCATGTCCCGATATACCAAATTTTCAGTTTAACGAGGAAGACTGTTTAGAAGAAGAGCCTCCTATAATTCCTGAGCCTAATCCGAACACCAACTCTAACTCAGAAGAAGCTTCTCCGGGAAATAATTCATCGGAGCTTACACCAACAATAAAGCATACCTTGCAGATAACAGAATATTTTCCCAATCCCACCGGATCAGACGCTGGCAACGAGTTTATAGAATTATATAATTTCGGGAAAGAATCAGTACTTCTTGAAAAATATACTTTAACCGTACAGGGCTCTAGTGCTACCACTAAAAAAACATACAAATTACCTAATATTACTTTGGCTCCAGAAGAATATGTAGCTATTTATAATACTGGTCAGCAAAACTTTGCATTAAATAATACAGCAGGTAAAATTTCATTAATTTACGAAGATAAGGCCATAGATGAATCAAGCTATATCAGCACTAAAGAAGGGTACACTTGGTCTTTAATCAACGACGAATTTGTACTTAGCCTGCCATCACCGAATGCCAAAAATACGATATCAGATGTTATTGTTGTTGATAAGAATGGCAAAATAACAGAATTAAAGCCGTGTGCCGCAGATCAAGAAAGAAATCCAGCTACAGGCCGTTGTCGAAAAATTCCTGTTGTAGCAACGCCAACTCCATGTAAAGTTGGTCAAGAGCGTAATCCAGCTACGGGCCGTTGTCGAAATACTGCAAGTGCGCAAAAACCCCAAGTTCCATGTAAGGTTGGTCAAGAACGTAACCCAGCTACAGGCCGTTGTCGAAATATAAAACGAACCACTCCGCCAAAAGTTGGTGATAGCGTAAAAGCAATAAATATAGCCGAATCATCAACAATTTGGATATGGCTAGTGGCTGGTGTTGTTCTAGCGGCTGCTTCTGCATATATTGTTTGGGAGTGGCGTTACGAGATCAAAAAATTATTTAAAAATCCTGAAAGTTCAACAAAATCAAAGAAAACAAAAAAAGGTAAAAAAGTAAATAAAACAAGAGAACATGAAAATGATCTATAATAGAAATACACATGCGAATAATTGGAATAGACCCAGGAACAGGAATTTTAGGCTTTGGCGTAGTAGATGTAATTTCTCCAACTAATGCAAAGTTAGTAACAGCTGGGGTAATAACTACTCCTGCTAATAC
>JAGOZV010000041.1 GCA_018064165.1 Candidatus Saccharimonadota bacterium | reverse complement strand
GACTGGGATGCTTTGACGCAAAGCGTAGATGCTGTTGGCGGTGTAGATGTTAAAATTGAAACAGACGATCCTCGTGGTATTCTAGATAGAAATTTTGACTGGGCCTGCGGCTACAAATGTTACTATGTTAAGTATGAAAAAGATGAAGTAGTTCATCTAGATGGTATTCACGCCTTAGCCTTAGCTCGCGCTAGGGGTGCATCTGGTGGATATGGATTGTCGGGAGGAAATTTTGATCGAGAACAAAATCAACAAAAAATTATTAAAGCACTACAGCAAAAAGCGCTTAGCGCTGGCACTCTTACTAACGTAGGCAAAGTAACTGGTTTAATAGATGCTTTGGGTGATAATTTACGAACTAATATTTCTTCAAGCGAAATAAGAACAGCAATGAATTTAGCCGCTAATATAAAACCAGACGATATCATTAGTCTTAGTTTGGTAGACAAAGAACATCCGTTAGTTAAAACGAGCAATATCTCGGGGCAAAGCGTGGTTGTGCCTATTGCAGGGTTGTTCGATTACACTGATATAAGAGCTTATATCAAAAAACACACTATTGTAAATGATGTTTCCCGCGAGAAAGCCAACGTAGCAGTTTATAATGCAACTGGGCAATCAGGTTTAGCTAAAGAAACTGGAGAGACACTAACAAATGCTGGCTATAACGTTACCTATTTGGGTGATGCGCCTTCTAGCGATTTTTCGACCATTGAAATTTATCAGACTAACGGAGACAAAGAGAAGTTTGTTAAAACCAGGCAGGCCTTAGAGAAACGTTTTAGTACACAAGTAAAGTTTGGTAAGCCAAAAATTACTGTTAAAGAAGACATAGATTTCGTTATTATTCTGGGCGATGTTCCACAGGAAAAAACTTCTACACAACAGAGTGTAAATTAAGAATGTGATATTATATAGTAATGGATTTCTTAAGAATTAAACATCGCAGAAAATCTTTAACCAGTAATGCATTATATATAGGTCTTAACCTTGCGTTGCCAATTTTAATATTTATTTTGGTACGTACCACTGGTTCTATTGTTTTACCAATAATTTTAATTATTCTAAGCAAGTGGCGTGCGTTAGCAGTTCGTCCTCGCTATTGGTTAGCAAATGTCCAGGCTAATTTAGTAGACTTGATTGTTGGTTTAAGTGTGGTTGTTTCTATGGGCATGGTAAATAATGTAAGTGCATTAGACGGTCAGATAATTTTCTTCCAACTATTTCTAGTTGTTTTTTATGCGGTTTGGCTATTATTAATAAAACCTCGCTCAAAAAGGTCATTTGTTATCGCTCAAGGTGGCATAGCTTTATTTCTAGGCACATCAACAGCGTTCGCTTCATTGTCTTATGCTGTTCCAAGCTTTGTAATAGTTATTATTATGTGGGCAATTGGTTACTTGTGTGCAAGGCACGTTTTGTCTAGTTACGACGAAAAGCAAATTACATTGTTAAGCTTTACGTGGGGGTTCTTCGTCGCAGAAATTTCGTGGTTGGCCTACCATTGGACAATTGCGTACCCGCTTCCGTGGCTTCCGTTTGTGCAAATTCCACAGGTAGCTATATTAGTAAGTTTGTTCGCTTTTGTTACGCTTACTTTCTACAACTCGTTCTATAAACATAAAAAAGTGAGATTAAATGATGTTATTTTGCCAACAGTATTTTCAATATTGTTAACAATTGTGTTGTTGATATTTTTTGATAATATAACATATTTGCAGTAAAAAACTAAAGGGGGAGGTAAAGATGGAAGATAAAAACAAAACCGTAGCAAAAGAGGCGGTTAAACCTAAGAAAGAAAAGAAGCCGAAGGAAAAAGGGCAAGGCTTTAGACAACTAAGTTTACTGCTTGGAATTATTTTTATAGCTTTTACTTCGGGAATGTTAGGCGCCGGTTTAATTCTGCAAACTAACGACGCTCCAAATATTACTTCAAATCCGGCTGTAGACGGGAATGAACTCTCAACAGGAAGTGAAAAATCCGTTTCTAAAATAGTAGAAAGTGTTGGCCCAAGCGTCGTCTCAATAGTAGTAGAATCGCAGGCAAATACAATTTTTGGTACGGTAATGCAATCTGGGGCCGGAACCGGTGTAATTATTAGTAGTGATGGTTATATTTTAACCAATAACCATGTTGTAGGAAATTCTAAGAGCGCTACTGTTATGTTGGACGATGGAACGGTTTACGAAAATGTAGAAGTTGTTGGCAGCGACCCGTTAAACGATATTGCATTTATGAAAATAAAAGACGCAAAAGATTTGCCAACAGTAACACTAGGAGACAGCAGTACTGTAAAGGTTGGCCAACAAGTCGTTGCTATTGGTAATGCTTTGGGTCAATATCAAAATACTGTTACAACTGGTATATTATCGGGTGTTGGAAGGCCAGTTACTGCAGGCAGTGAATCTGGTGGTCAACAAGAAAATCTAGTAGATTTATTGCAAACAGATGCGGCTATAAACTCTGGAAATTCTGGCGGTCCGTTGGTAAATATGGCTGGACAGGTTATTGGCATTAATACGGCAATAGTGGCAGATGCAAATAATATAGGCTTTTCAATTCCTATAAATTCTACCAAGGGGCTAATTGAAGGGCTTCTTAAAACAGGTGAAGTGAAACGAGCTTTCCTTGGTGTGAATTTTATAAATATTACTCCATCTGTAGCTAAAGAGCTTAAGCTAAGCGTAACCGAGGGGGCGTACGTTTTTGGCGATAATGCTGTTTCACCAAATAGTCCTGCTGCTAAAGCTGGCATTGAAAAGGGCGATATAATAACAAAAATTAACGATAATCAAATTGGTCGAAGCCAAGGACTTTCTACTATAATAGGGATGTACCGTCCAAATACAAAAGTCACTATTACAATCTTACGAAACGGTAAAACAATTACCAAAGATGTTACACTTACGGCGTATCAGGCTTCAGGCTCTTAATTTCTGAAGCCAAGGGTGGTAATTAATCCGTCTGTTTTTTCTACCTCGTAGCCGTTATCTCGTGCAAACCGACGAATGTCAGCCTGTTGTCTTATGTCCGATTCAATTAATAAAAAACCGCCCTTATTTAGCTTGTGCTTTGCCTCAATAATAATTCTTTTTATAAATTGTAGACCATCGTCGTTAGCGTATAGGGCGATTTCTGGTTCATGACCAAGCTCCAATAGATAAGGCGAGTTCCAGTCTTTATCGACGTAAGGTAAATTAGCTAAAATAAAATCGGCCTTACCATAATAGGAGCCAAGCAAGTTGCTGGTGTCTTGCCTAACATCTGCCTCTAGTCTAGTTGCATTTTCTTTGGCAATGCTTAGGGCGTGTCTGTCTATGTCAAGAAGTGTTACGTTTATCTCTGGAAACTCTAGTTTTGCAGTTATTCCTAAAACGCCACTACCAGTGCCAACGTCAACGAGCGTTATTTGCGAGTCAAATAAACTCTCATTTTTTGGCATTAGATCTTTTAATGTCTCAATAAATTGTTCGGACTCTGGGCGCGGAACTAAAACAGCTGGTGTGACTTTGAATTGACGGCCGTAAAAATCTTTTGAACCTAAAATATAAGCAAGGGGAACGTGATCTTTGCGAAGAGCGACACGAGCATCGGCAATTTGCAAAAACCGTGGTGGAATTGCCTCGTTGTCGTGAGCATGTAAATAAGTACGATCTTTACGTAAAGTGCTAGCCAAAATCAATTCAGCATCTAAAGATGCAGATTTAATATTGGAATTATTAAGCTCTGAAATGGCATTTTTAAGCCAAGCGTTAACCGTTTGCATTTTCGGCGGCAAGCTCACGTTCATAACTGTGCAACCTTTCTATTATGTCATCGATTTCGCCGTTCATGGCGGCAGGAATGTTGCTTCTAGAATAGCCAATTCGGTGATCTGTTATGCGGTCTTGAGGGAAATTATAGGTACGAATTTTTTCTGAGCGATCGCCAGTGCCAATTAATTTGCGACGTTTTTCGGTTAATTCTGCGTTTTCGGCATCTATTTTCTGCTGAAGAAGCCGACTCCTTAAGACGCCCATGGCTTTTTCTTTGTTCTTAATTTGTGACTTTTCGTCTTGGTTTGTTACAACAAGGCCAGTAGGCAAGTGAGTAATACGAACTGCGCTATCTGTTGTGTTTACACTTTGCCCGCCATGGCCACTAGCTCGATAAATATCAATTCTTAAATCGGCAGGTATAATTTCTATATCTGCTTCTTCGGCCTCTGGTAATACAGCAACGGTTACCGTGCTAGTGTGAACTCGACCCTGAGATTCTGTAGCAGGAACACGCTGTACGCGATGAACTCCAGATTCAAACTTTAACTGTGAATAGGGCATGTCTCCGGATACTTTAAAAATAACTTCTTTAATACCACCAGTATCGTTTTGGTTTTGGCTTATTATTTCAGTTTTTAAGTTGTGAACTTCGGCGTATCTAAGATATAGTCTGTATAACTCGCCAGCAAACAAGCTAGCTTCGTCGCCACCAGCACCAGCGCGAATTTCAATAATGACATTTTTTTCATCATTAAGGTCTTTCGGTGCAAGCATAAGAAAAAGTTCTTCTTCAAGAGCTGTTAGTTTTTCTTCGGTTTCAGTAACTTCTATTTTGGCGAGTTCTCCTAGCTCATCGTTACTACTTGAAAGTAGTTTTGCCTCCGCTAGTTGTTTCTCAAGAGACAAGCGAAGCTCACCTTTTTCAAGAATTAATCCAACCTCTGTAAAACGTTTGTTTTTGGCGCTAAACTCGGGATCGCTGTATGCGTTTGGCGACGCCAAAAAATCTGCTAACTCAGCTTTTTCTTCTTTTAAATTATCTATATTTAGCTCTATCTTTGACATATTCATCTATTATTATAACAGAAACACCCCTATAAAAGGGGTGAAACTTTTAGTAAGTTGGAAACTAAACTGATTTTTCAGTAGTTTTTTCAGCTTTTACTGCTTTTTTAGGAGCTGCTTTTTTACTAGCTTCTGCTTTTTTCTTCTTTTCTAGCTGAGCTTTTTTGTGCGCTTCAGCGGCTGCAAAACGAGCCTTAAAGCGATCAACACGACCTTCGGTGTCGATAATTTTACCTTCGCCAGTAAAGAACGGGTGAGAGGCGGACGAAATATGGATTTTCACCAATGGATATTCGTTGCCGTCTTCCCATTTGATAGTTTCTTTTGTTTGCGCTGTACTTTGTGTCAAAAACGCAAACCCCGCCTCTTCGTCGCTAAATACGACTGGACGGTAATCTTGTGGGTGAATACTGCTTTTCATAACTTGGCTATTATACA
>JAGOZV010000040.1 GCA_018064165.1 Candidatus Saccharimonadota bacterium | reverse complement strand
TAACTTTTTCAACTGAAACCGTTGTTTGCTCCGACTGATGTCGTGGTTTAACGTGCAAGTAATATGTCGTTTTAAGGCCACGCTTCCAGGCTTCTAAATAAATTTTCTCGTACTCATCAATGTCGCGTGTCTCAAGATAAATATTACGACTAATGGCTTGATCTACCCATTTTTGTGCACGCCCGGCCACTTCAATAAAAGCATACGGCGAAAGCTGAAAACTTGTTTTATAGATGTCTTTAATTTTTTGAGGAATTTGCGGGATATTCTGAACATCGCCTTGTTCGAGCAACAGGTCTTCCTTCACTTCTTCCCAAATGCCTAATTTTTTAAGCTCGTTTACCAGATTCTTGTTAATTTCTAAAAATTTACCATTCAATGTAGAACGACTAAATATTTGCGAAAATTGAGGGTCTATTCCTGGAGTTGTTCCGGCAATGTGCCCAATATTTGCGGTTGGAGCAATTGCCATAAGCGTGGCGTTTCGCATACCTTTTTTAACTTTCTTGCGTAATTTTTCCCAATCCAATTTAGAGGCACGACTAATTTTAACTTTTTCTTTGCGATCTTTTTCTAACAAATCAATGGTGTCTATTGGCAAAATGCCTTTATCCCAACCGCTGTCTTTGTAGTTAGGATAGCTGCCAAGTTTTTGAGCTAAATTAGCAGATTCGTCAATTGCATAATAACTAATGAATTCGGCAAGTTCGTCCACCAAATTGTAAGCCTCTTCGCTTTCGTAACTGTAATTCATTTTTTCCAAAACGTCAGCCAAGCCCATAAAGCCAAGCCCCAACGCCCTAGTTTGACTATTCGCATGCATAGCCTGGGGCACCGGTAGTGCTGTAATATCTACTAAATTGTCTAGTTGACGAATGGCGCTACGAACGCTAGCTTCCATTTCTTTAAAATTCCATTTTTTGGTTTCTGGATTTAAAAAGACCGATAAATTTATACTAATTAAATTACAAACAGCAATATTGTCGTTATCTTGCGGTAAAGTAATTTCCGTGCATAAATTTGAAAGATGAATTGTGCCAGTATTATTGTTTAAAGCTCGCACATTTATCGTGTCTTTCCAGGTTAGCCACGGATGGCTGGTCGCCTGCAATTGAATTAGAATCTGACGATATTGTTCACGAGCTGAAGTTTTTTCAAATCTTTTAATTTTGCCAGCTTCTGCCTGCTTGATGTAAAAATTATAACGTTTTGCGAAATCACTACCATATAGCTCTGTTAAATCCATAACATCGGCAGGATCAAACAAATACCAGTCTTCGTCTTTCTGCACACGTCGCATAAATTCATCGCTTAAAAATACCGCGGTATTGGCAAACCTTGTGCGAAAATAAGGATCGCCTGAGTTGCTACGAAGGTCTAAAAATTGTGGAAAATTAAGGTGCCAATTTTCCATATAAAGAGCCGCCGCTCCCGCTTTTTTACCCTTTCGACTAACCGCAAAAAGTGCCGTGTCAATCATTTTCATGAAAGGCACAGGCCCAGTACTCTCGGTGTTTGTTGTTTTAACGGGACTCCCCGCTGCACGCAGCTTGGTAAAACCAATACCAATACCGCCAGTCCCCTTAGCAATAAACATCGTATCGCGCACACTCTGCGCAATAGACTCCATATCGTCATCTACGTTAATCAAAAAACAATTAGACAGCTGAGGAAAAGCTCCGCCAGCATTGACCCTAGTAGAGCCACCCGGCACATAGTGCAAATTACTTAAATGATAATAAAAATCAAGTGCCGATTTAGTTGGATCTTGCTCGTTCAAACTCATGCCCATTGCAATTCGCATATGTGTGTACTGTGGTAATTCTACCGATTCTTCACTACCTTTGCGAAGAGCGTACCGACTGGCATTTGTTACCACACCAAGATATTTACTTAGTTTATCTTTATTTGGTTCTAATGCTTTAGCAAGTTCTGTTAAATTAAAACGGCCATCCGTTAGTTCTGGCGTTAATAGCCCTTCTTCCACTCCCCACTTTATATATTCAGGAAATTTTTCTGCGTGTAAAGCTTTCAGCTCTTCTTCGTTTTTATAATCACCAAGATTTTTCTTGTACATAGAATCGAGCAACAAGAAACTTGCGACTTTATCGTAATCCGGGTCATCTTTAATATTTTGTAGCGCTGCATTAACTAGCGATTCGCTAAGCTGCTCTGTTGTCATTTTATTGAAAAGCGTTAGTTCTGTCTGCTTTAACACAGTTGCAATCATATTTATTTGATTTGGCAAGCCGTTTGTAGCTTGAAGTAACTTTACTTTAAGACGATTCGAGTCGTATTCGTTTAAGGTGCCATTTTTTGTAGTGATTTTTAAATTTGCCATAAGCTAAAATACCCCTATTTCCTTTTTGTGACAGATATCACACTGTTTATTTACATCCCTATATGTGGTGTCTAAACATAAGTATAAACGCTATATATGTGGATTGCAAGCAAATAATGGTGTAATTTAAACAATGAAAAATTAAACTTCCAACGAATAATCTCTAGTAAAATATTTTTCAGGAGCCCTGCCGTCGGCCATCGTTAAGTCATGCTTAATTGGCACGCCTTTTTGCGATGAATTACTAATAGCGGTTGCATTATCAATGTAAAACCCCAGGTGCTTGTTTCCCGTTTTGTCTTCTCCGTAAAGAATTATGTCCCCTTTTGTTGGCGAATTTGTTTCGGTCCATTCATTTTCAAATAATTTGTTTAAAGTGGAATTTACAGTGGCGTGAGGCCTATCTATCCAGCCAATTAAACACAACACCGAGGAAACTACAACTGCACATGACAGCTGACCGTTATTCGTTACATCTATCTCTTCCCCGTTTTCGTTCTTAACATAAATATGCCGAAAAAGCTCGTTATTAGGAAGCGCTTCAATCATTGATAAGTAATTTTTATATAATAACCTTCTCATATTTTATATAATATCATAATGATAATTTAAACAATGAAAAGCCCCCGACGAATCGGGGGCGTATCACACTACTTGTTGCAACTAAGATGAAAAAATTTCTTTAAACACCTTAGTAAAGGCTTTTGGATGTTGCAGAAAAGCTGCGTGAGGTGCAGGAACTTCAATAATATCGAGTCCTTTCCGGAACGCAGCTGAAACCCATTTTTGCATAGCCTCTGGTTGCTTAACCGTAGCATTACCTTCAACACAGGCAATGTAATAGGTTTTAGCAAAAATAGGCAGCAGGACAAAATTGACCATATAGGTTAATTGACCGGTATAAACGCGAGCTGTAAAACCAGAAAGCCCTTTTTTGGCAAGTTTTCTGACTTCATCTGATGGAAGTCCATTTTGCGTTTCGTTCTCTTTGGGCAACATTGACCCCAAAACTGGGATTGTTGCACAGCCCAAGAGCAGCCCCTTGCCGACAGGAAAAAGAAAGAGGATTGCAGACATAATGCCTGCCGCTTTCGGTAAAGTATCCCTTCCTGCAGGTGCATCTACAACCACAAGCTCTAAGTTTTCGTGATTATGAATCCCTGCTAGAGCTTCGTTAACTAAATTTGCCCCCAGAGAAACTCCAACAACCTTAACGCTGTTATTGCGACCAACCTCTTCTGCGATTTGCATTCGAAGCTGCCTAACAATCACAGTGCGGTTGAAAAACCGCTTCGAGTAATCAAATAAAATGATTTTCTTGAAATCTTTCTTATAAAGATCAAGGAGCGAATCTGCGTCTTTTACCGATTCTAGTTGATCTTTTGACCTAGCCAGAATACCTGGCATGTAGATTAAAACACTTCCGGGGGCGCCAGAGCCCTCGCATTGTGTTTTAGTTAGTTTGGCGCTTGCGGGCTTAAAATGAACCCACAAAACCGCCAAAAGGTAGTCTACCCATACCAAAACAAAAAAAATGGCTGGGACAAGCAAAAACCAAAGACCGACGTGCATAATACAGCACTTCCTTATGATAGTAGTGTAATGAACAAAATGATTTTATCAGTTAAAATCATTCATAGAACTATTATACTATTTTTATACTAAAATGTCAAAAATATACTGTCGTTGCCGTATTAACTGCAGTAGAACTACTTTCGCTACAAGCACCATTTCCGGTTTGACCACCGTTTGCTGCACAAAAATTATATAAATAACCCACTTGGCCATATCCATTTGTGGAAGTAGATGGATTTTTTGGTTCTTCGGTAAATGTTCCCTTGTCATCAACATTATTGTAATATTTTGGTAGGGTTGCAGTTCCGGACGTATTACTAGAACCATTAGTCAATGTTCTTACGTCCCCGTAAGTATTTACGCCTCCTCCACCGTAGGCTAGATTTGATAACATCCAACATTTTCCGTCTGCCATAGTTTTAACCCAATAGCTTCGATTATCTCTAGCGTCGTAAGCTCTCGTTAAACTATCCGATGGACAATTGAACTTATTAATTCTTTGTAATGGAAGTGCGCCAATTTTTTGACTTTGATCAGTTGGAGTATTTTGTTTAATATAGGAATTAGCAGAGCCTCCCTTTACACCACTTGTTGAAGTTATCGCTACAGGAATGTCATTACTATTTTTTAAATATGTTGCCTTAAAGCCAAAAGATGATGCAGCATTACCATAGGTTTGTTTTAAAATTAAAAAATTAGTGGAAGCTGAACTATTAGTAATGCCACAATCTGCAGTTCCTAGAGGAGACGAAGAGGCTGAAACAGTATCACTAATAAGGATATCTCCATATCTACAACCATCAGCTACGTTAATACCTGAGATTGATGCATTACGAGCATTTTGCAAATCGAATTGGTTTTTTAACGACTGTCTTGATGACCACACCACAGAGAGCGACATCATTAATGCAGACATCATTATAACAGAAACAATTAATACAGTTGGAAGTATAAATCCATTATTTGCGTTAAATAAACGTCTTGCCCTTTGTAATAATATATTCATAAGCATAAATTATTATATACTTGTGTGTAAGAAAAATATATATAATTAATTTATATTAGATTTATCGTAAATGGCGGAAGGGATGGGATTCGAACCCACGGTGCAGTTGCCCACACACACGCTTTCCAAGCGTGCTCCTTAAACCACTCGGACACCCTTCCATAAATTATTATAGCATTTAAATTAATCTTGTGTTTTAGCCTATGATGGGGTGATTTTTAATCACGTAGCCAACCAAACATTCTTGGGCTTACGCGCCAGGAGTATTTGGCAGGCTAGCGCGACTTAAACAGATGATTAAAAAACCACCCCCTCATAGGCTAACTAGAAGTTTAATCTTTATTTTATAGTTATTTTATTGAGCGACACAGCGGATGGCGAAGCTATAATACTTACCGCTACCTGCAGGACCGACATAGG
>JAGOZV010000007.1 GCA_018064165.1 Candidatus Saccharimonadota bacterium | reverse complement strand
AGCCAAACCCTGAAGATAATCCTGGCGTTGTGTTTGTGAAAAATGGTTCACGAGTAACCGCCAGAAAAGTTCCTCAACAGCAAATTGACGACTATATAAACTAAAGCGACGTCGGAGTTTCTTTGTTTAGGGGAAGGTAATGTATGATTAATTTATTCTTTATTACGTGTGAGATGAGACCGCGCTAAGTGGGATTTTAAGACGTCAGAGTGGAACCGATTTTCAAAGACGAGTATGGGGCGTGTTAAGTGACATTCCTTATGGTAAAACAATTTCTTATAAAGAGCTGGCGGATCTTGCGGGCAGTCCTGGAGGAGTGCGTGTCGCTGGAACGGCCTGTGGTAAAAATAAACTAGTTTTATTAATTCCGTGCCATAGGGTTTTAAGAAGTGATGGGGCAGTAGGAGATTATTTGTATGGTGCAGAGATAAAAGAATCTTTGTTACGACGCGAAGGTGCAGTAGTATAAACCCTATTGCTAACAAACCATAGACGTTATAACGGAATTAGTGTATTGTGGAAAGTAATATGTTTTGGTTTTTAGCTTTTGTGGTTGTTTTGATAATCTTAATTTGGCAACAATCGAGTTCAAAAGAAGAAGATAATAGTCATTATTTACGGGGAAGAAATGACGAGCGTCAAGCATTGGCTGCTAAAATTAACGAGGTAACAAAAAATAACAAAAGTCAAGAAATTTCCTTGGTTGTGTTAAGAGATATTTTTAAAAATCCAATTAAACATCCAATTAAAGACGACCCAAGCAAAAATGTTTCGGCGCCAGTAATGAATTTGGATTATGAAGCCTCAGAGGCAGAGACCCCTCTTTCGTCGCCGCCGTTAACGAGCCAGCAAGAAAAAGAGGATAACGAAAAACAATCTATTAAAAATTTGAATATTTTATTGTATGTTGGCAGTTTTTTGATAGTGGCAGCTACAGCGTTGTTTGTAACATTAACAATGCCACCAATGATTCGTTTGGCAGGTATGGTTGTGGTAACTTCAGTCTTTTATGTTGGAGGGTTAATTCTTTACAAAAGGTCGGAAAGGTTGCGTTCGGCGGCAACAGCATTTGTTGGCACTGGGCTGGCGATATTGCCGTTTGTGGGCGTGGCTCTTTCTAGCTTGGCCGGCGTTGCACCCGAAATTTCTTGGTTAATAATTTCGTTAATAGGCGTAGTAGCCTTTGCAACAGCAGCAACAATTTTACAAAACGAATTTATATCGTATGCTACCATGGCTTTTGTTGTGTCGTTGGCGTTGTCCTTTGTTCCAACAATGCAATTGTCTGTAATGTGGTATTTTATTGCACTTATTTTGGTATCAACAATTATGAATCTTGGCAATTTACTTTGGCCAAAGCGAATTCCTCCTATATTTGCCAAATCTATTCAAACTAGTGGCACAATAATGACACCCGTTGCGCTAATTTCAAGCTTGCTTACTTCTTCGTCAATGAATTTATGGATGTACGAAATTTTGTTTGGCTTGGCGACGCTGCACTACCTAGTGTTGTGGGGTGTGAAGCATACTAGAATTTACGAATATCTTGTGCGATCATTGTTTACAATTACCACTTTGCTAATTGGCATAGACCTAATAGATTTTCCTACAAGAGGAGCTTCTACCGGATTGTCGCTCGGTTTAGACAATTTGGGCATTGGCCAAAGAATGGCCGCCATAGGTGTAGTTTGGTTAATTATAGCACTGGCGCAAGTTGTTTACAGCTTGCTAAGGGCTAAAAGTTCTTCTGACAAAAATATAAGAATAGAACAATCAATTGTAGTGTTTTTACTTATGTCAATTGTATTTAGTATGGTGATGTTTGCAGGAAGTGAAAATTGGCAAGCTTGGGTGTCGCTAGATATGGCGGCTATTGGCGTTGCTTGTGTGTCCGCGGCCTTTCGTTGGCGAAATGTTAATTGGCTTTATGGATCGCTGGTGGCATCTGTCTTCTTGCCGTTTTTGATTGCTCGAGGCGTAATGTCTCCGGTGTTAGATTTTGAAGTGATTGCGGTTGTTTTTGCAATAGCTGGTGTATTAAGTTTAATTTTGCTTGAAAGAATGATAGCTGCCAAGCGCTCAAAAACTGTTTCAGATTTTTTCCTAAGTGCCACAATAATTTATTCCTTGGCAATAGCAATAAGTGGCATACTGGCGGCTAAAGGTGTAGATGTTGGTCTAGCCTTTATGATATCGGCAATATTGGTTATTTTGGCATCGCTTATTTCTAATCAAATTAAAATAGAAATTATCGGTGTAGTTTATGGGGTTATTTCTATTGCTGGATGGACAAACGAGCTACTTCCTAATAGTGAATGGAAAGGCTTTATTGTAGTGTTGTTTTCGACGATTTTATTGTTGATGGGCGCAATGGCGCATCAACACTTTTCACAATCAAAGCGTCGCGACCTTTTGGTGATATCTGCCATAACAATGTTGTTTGGTTTATTGTTTGTTATAAGTAATAGGTCAAAAGAAGTTGTGGCGACAGGCCTAGTTGTTCTACTACTGGGTAGTGTTGTTTGTTTGGCGATTCGAGGATTTAATAAAGATAAACTTTCTGAATCTGTAAAAATGGCAACAATCGTAGGTTATGTTGGATATTCGGTTTTGGCTTTAGTGGCTGGATTTGAGTTAGGTGCAGGTTGGCTGCCAATGACATTGCTAGCTTTAGCTGGTATTTATTGGGCAAGTTCTATGATTGAACGTGAACCACGTATTTTACCAGTGGGTCATCTGTTCTTCTGGTTTGCCATTATGGCATTTTGGTCTTGGCAACAATATAGTCAAGAATGGTTTATTTACGGAACCTCATGGATTAGTGCCGCAGTTTATTATTTATGGTATTGGTTCGATTCTAGCCAGAAGAAGAAAGAAATAAGTGATATTTCGTTAGTATTTACGTTGGTGGCGTTATTGTTGCCAGCTTTCAGTGGATTGTTTATTGCTTTAGACAATAAATTTATAGTCGCTTCTGCAATATCAATAATATTAATTGCAGCTGTTATGGCAATAGAAGGTTATATTAGAAAACAGAAAAATTATATTGAGGCAGCTGTTTATGCGGCTACCTTAGGCCTTCAAAGATTGCTTTATGTAGCATTACCAGAACTAAGCGAAGTAGCATACGCTCAGTGGTGGGCTTTAATAATTTTTGCTACAGCAATTTGGCGCAAAGACCTAAAAAACCGTTTAGTAATAGCGTTATTGTTTATTACCATTCCAACTGGTTTGTTTGCCTTAACTAAGGGCGACGGCTATATTTGGCTATTCTTGGTAGAACATTTAATAATGGCCATTACAGGGGCCGTTTATCGCAAGCAGTGGGTTATGTGGTGGGGTATTGTAGCAGTGGTGTTGGCCATTTTGTACTTCATTCGCGAATACACCGCACTTATGTTGTTGCTACTTGGCTTCTTGCTTATTGCTTTCGTTGTTTGGCGATTAATGCGCGGCAAAAATGATGCTCACTAGTATTCGCTATTTGTGCACGTTGACATTACCTAAAAATTATATTATTCTATAATAATAATGATGATAAAAAATTATTTTTCTAAAATTCCCGTGACTTTGTTAGTCTTTCTGGCGCACCACTTACTCTTTCGGGCGAACCAGAAAATATAATTGAAAAAGTTTTGCAGTGGGCGGCAGTAAAATTTGAGCCGTATTACGGTTTTGCTTCATTGCATCGCTTTAAAGAAAAATTTCATCCATCGCACGAGCCTCTTTACTTATGCTATAAAGAATCAGATCAATTGCCGTTAATTGGTATAGCTATTGGCCGTGCATACATGAACGATGCAAGTTTGATTAAAATGATTTTGCCAATGTAATTAAGTAAAAAGCCCCAACGAATTACTAGTTGAACAAGACGTTCAAAAAATAATATGTTGGGGCAAAATTCACCTCACTTTTAAGTTGCTGAAGTTCCAATTCGTCGCCGCTGCCTTTGTCGTTGTCTTCCTCTAGCCGGGCTTTTCCAATCGTTTTTAGATGAAAGCTTTAGACTTTCATTTGCTTTATTGTAGCGATTAAGCCAAACGGTCGCTTGGTGTACGTGGCCGTTCATCGCTTCAAAATAGTACTCTCGAAGCGCAATGGCAACCTTCATTCTTATAGACAGCTTGTTCTGCGCCTCCTTCCATATTTTGTCAGATAATTTATGCGCATCGTTCGGCAGTGTTTTATGTTGACAGCCGTGAGCGATTTCAAAATCATCATCGGTAGTGTTGCTGGGCACGTTTTTTACGGCGTTGGGATATTCAGCCTTAGCCTCTTCTGGTGAAATGTTCATTACATTTTCCTTTAATATGGGTTGTGGATGTAATAAATTAATAATACCATTTTTTATTTAAAATTCAAGTAAAAAGCCCCCACGCCCTTAAGGAGTGGGGGGAGGCCTTTTTGAGTTAGGTTACCTATGGTATAGCCAACTAACATAGACGTCTATGACATTCATGACGATGTATGCTAGCACGACAATAACCCAGAATGGCATTAGTGCAACGTCTAGGGCGTTGTTTTGCCCAATGATTGACACAAAGGTCCAAGATAGAACTAAATTGATGCCAGCCAAGATGGCTATTACCGATGGAACAGTAAGTGCCCATTTTGAATCATTTTTTTTAAAAAAGTGATTCTTATGAAACATCTGAGACGAAACCCATACAAGCAGCAGTCCAAGGCCTGTTGAGAAGAACAGACCGATTTGATCTGCTATGTTAACGTCGGCTCTGATTAGTACGACGAGTGCCAGAAATCCAGCAAGGATGGTAAAAATACTCCATGTGACAAAAAAACGCGAGGCAAACTTTTCTAAGAAAATAATTTTATTTATATCTGAAATTTTCTCCTCAGTTTTCCTCAGTCCTTCTTCTAGGTCTGCCTGCAGCTTATCGATATCTTCTGATGACATGCTCATGATTATTCCTAACTGTAAAGAGCGATTTGATCTGGTTCGACCAACCTTTATACTATGACAAAATAATAGGTAAATGTCAACAATGGCGATATTATTGATAAATCTTGACACAAGTATTTATGGGGTGTATTATATAAAACGATATAGATAATAGACATCTATTATCTACAATAAGATATTTAAAGGAAAAGGTATTATGAAATTATCGACTGGCTTTGAGCAAGCTTGTTGTGTTTTGGCGCTTTTAACTTCGGAAGATGTAAAAAAACCAATAGCAAACAAAACATTAACAGAGGCTATGGGTGTCTCGCCTACCTATACAGCAAAAATTACACGTAAATTAGTAGTTGCGAAATTAATTACATCGGCAACTGGAGTGAATGGTGGTTTTATTTTAGGAAAACCAAAAAATGAAATTACACTTTACGATGTTGTAAAGGCAACAGATGGTGATGAAGTCTTTTTTAGATCAAAAGGAATTTTGGAACGAGTTTTCACTAATCAGGAACAAAAAATTCAACTGGGAATTAATTTAATAGACGAGGCGTTGCACGAGGCCCAATTAAAATGGGAAGAATCTTTGAAAAAAGTGTCTTTAGACAAAATTGCGAAGGAGGTAATGGCAAATGATTAAACACATAAAAAAGATAAATTTTGAAATAAGGAATGAATGGAAGAATTTGTTTAAAAATAAAATACTATTAGGCTCGATGATAGTAATTATGTTTATTCCTATTATGTATGGCGGTTTTTTTCTGGGATCTATTTGGAATCCGTATGGTAAAACACAAAATATGCCAGTTGCTTTTGTTAATAACGATAAAGGCGCAACGCTTCAAGGTAAATCAATTAATATTGGTGAAGAAGCAGTAAATACATTGAAAAAGAACGAAGACTTGAAATGGGAATTTGTAGATTCAACGAAAGCCAAAGAGGGTGTGAATGATGGATATTATTATGCTGTTGTAAGCATACCAGAAAATTTTTCAGAAAATGCAGCTTCTATAACTTCCAGCTCACCACAAAAAGCGAAAATTGAATACACTTTAACTCCAGCAAAGAATTATATCGGCTCATTAATAACGACTCAAGCTGCGAACGAAATTAAAACTAACATTTCCAAACAATTGGTCGAAGCTTATGTACAAGGTATCTTCTCAAGTTTGCATGAACTTGGTGATGGCATGAGCCAGGCGTCGGCAGGAGCAGAAGAGCTTGCATTGGGGTCTGAAAAACTCAATCTTGGCATTAACCAGTACACCGACGGAGTAGAAAAAATAGCAACAAACCAACAGACTCTTTCAGGTGGGTTAACTCAATTGGAAAATGGTGCTCGACAAATTCAAGCTGGTCTAAAAAGTACAGGAGATGCCTTGCCAGGCGAAGCACAAATTAACCAGCTTAAAAATGGAATTAATTCTTTGCAACAGGGAATAAACATTTTGAATTCAAGCGTTTCTAATCCTTCTAATGAATTAACAGCGGCGCAAATAAATCTTAAAACGAGTTCCGGCGAGCTTATTTCTAGTTTGAGTGAGCTTGAAAAAAACGGGGCAGCTTTACAGAAAGTTCTAGAGTATGCTTCGGGCCAAATTACTGGAGGTGGTAGCGCAACTTTAACTGCTGAACAAATTGGAATAATTAGTAGTTTTGCAAAAACCTCTAGTGATGTAGCGGGAAAATCTGCAACACTTTTAAATAATTTGCAAACTTTTTCTGGTTTATTGCAAAAACAACAAGAAACACTTCAACAAGGTGTGTCCTCGCTACAATCTGGAGCAAATTTAGTTCTTCCTTCAACAAAAACTGCATTAAGTGGGTATGGTGTGTTAAGAGGAGCGAACGCAGAATTACTTAATGGATCCAACTCGCTTGTTTCAGGTTTAGTTACAGCTAACGCCGGAAGTCGTCAGTTAACTAATGGTGCAAACACGTTGATGCAAAATTCTGCACAGTTAAAAAATGGTTCGTTAGCACTTAACGAAGGTGCTTCAACGCTTTCGGAGAAGCTTGCAATCGCGGCCGACCAGGTTCAGTTGCAGCCTACGGGTGAAAAAACTCAAGCACAAATAGCCACTCCAGTAGCGTCATTGGAAATTGAAAAAGGAAATGTGCCAAACTATGGTTACGCCCTAGCTCCATACGTGTTGTCTCTTGGATTGTTTGTTGGTGCTTTGGTTGTGAATGTAATTTATCCAATTAGAAAAGATTTTTCTAAAAAAGGAGGGGCCGTTGCCTTGTGGGCATCTAAATTATCCGTAGCTTTTGTCGCGGCAATTGTTCAGGCAACGGTATTGATGGCAATTATGGTCTGGTTTCTAGGTTTACATCCAGAGAACCCAGTTCATTTTGTTTTGGCGATTTATTTAACTTCAATAGCAAATATGATGATTGTTACGTTTTTGGTGATTGTTTTTGATAATCCAGGACGATTTTTGGCGATGTTGCTGCTCGTTTTACAATTAGGTGCAAGTGGCGGAACTTTCCCAATCCAAACATCTCCGGGGTTCTTCCAAGTGATTAATCCATTTTTGCCAATGACATATTCTATATTAGCCTTGCGACAAGCTATATCGGGAGGTCTTCCAATTTCTATATTTAATCAAAGTATGTGGATATTAGTGATTATATCATCTCTAGCCATTGGTGCGCTTTTACTTTATTACATTTTACAGAAAAAGAATCATCAACAAATGATATAATAAATTACATGCTATTATCTTTAGCTCTTGGCGTTATTTATTTTACGTTGTATTCATTTTTTGGATGGATATATGAAATACTTTTTCATGCCGTTATTCACCGTAAGCTGCATTTTCAGGGTTTTCTGGCATTGCCACTTTTGCCAATTTACGGATTTGGTGCGGTTAGCATTTTAACGATAACTTATCCTTACGCAAATAATCCAATAATGGTATTTATATCTGCGGTGTTGGTGGCAACGGTATTAGAGCTAATAACTTCTACTTTTTTACTTAAAGTTTTTAAAGTAAGGCTTTGGGACTATACAAATTGGCCATTAAATTACAAAGGTAAGGTTGGCGTAATTAGTTCGTTAGGTTTTGGCGTGTTAGGTTTATTGCTATTGTATGTTTTTCAGCCAATTATGAATCATTTGGTTAGTTTCATACCAGCAGCTTATATTGGAGTAACTGCAAGTTTTTTGTTCGTTATTATTTTACTCGATTTTATATATTCCACCAGATCGCTCTCTACTCTTAATCTTCATTCCTCCGCAGCGAAATCCTCTGTTTATCTTTCAGCGCAAGAAATTCATAAAAGAAACATGAAGCGCATAAAAGCTATTTTTAACTAACATTAAAGCTTGAAATATTAAGAGCTTTTTTGATATATTGTTTATAGCAAATAAATAATAAATATCAAGAGTACGGTTAGAGATTTGGCTCTATGATCCGTCGGCAACCAGTTGAATTTGCTAGTCAATATTGGTGCTCCTTCCAACCCATAGAAAGGGAAAAGATATGAAGAACTCTTTTCGTACGGCGGAATATGTTTCGCCAAAACATCCAGACAAATTATGTGACAGGGTCGCAGACGCTTTGTTAGATGCATATTTGATAAAAGACCCAAATGCCAGGACAGCCATAGAAGTTGTGGGCGGTCATGGACAGTTGTTTATAACTGGAGAAGTTACGAGCGTGGCAGAAATAGATTATGCCAAAATTGTAAAGCGCGTTGTGGGCGATATAGAATTAACAATAAATATAGACAAGCAAAGCTCTGAAATAGCTGGAGGTGTAGATGGTGGAGGAGCCGGTGACCAAGGTATTATGGTCGGTTATGCAACAAGCGAAACGCCCGAGCAGTTGCCGTTAGAATTAGTTCTGGCAAGAGACCTAAATAAATTCTTGTATGAAATTTGGCCAAATGACGGCAAAACGCAAGTTACTTTAAAAAATAAGGAGCTTCATAGAATTGTGGCAAGTTTTCAAAACGCCGACAAAAATGAATTAGAAGAGGCTGTAAAAAAATGGGCTAAACAACAAAAATATGTTTCGGCATGTTTTGTTAAATATCGAAACGATAATCCAGAGCTTCATATTAATCCTGCTGGAGATTGGAGCGTGGGTGGTTTTGCAGCAGACGCGGGCCTTACTGGCAGAAAACTTATAGTAGATAATTATGGTCCAAGCATTCCTATTGGAGGCGGTGCGTATAGCGGAAAAGATGCCACAAAAGTTGATCGGTCTGCGGCCTATATGGCGCGAAAAATTGCAACAGATTATTTAAATTTATTTCAGGCAGAAAAGGTTTTTGTACAGCTGGCCTATGCAATTGGCTACGATCAGCCTGTAATGGCAACTGCGTTAGTGGACGGAGAAAGCAAAGAAATAAAAGGGTACGATTTATCGCCGAAAGGGATTATTAAGGCATTAGATCTTCAGAAGCCAATTTACGAAGATTTGGCTACGAATGGACATTTTGGAAGAAAAAATTTAGCATGGGAAGCTACGAATAAATAATTAATAAAAAACGAGCCGTCATCATTTACAAAATTAATTATGCCCTCTTCATTTTTTTGGGTATAGTAGATAGTAGATAGGAGGCGCAAAGAATAACGATGGCTTTTATAGACGTAAAAAACGAATATAAAAAATATTCTGGTGGCTCGGGAAGCGTTTTAGCTAACAACGACATTAGCTTTAACGTAGATAAGGGTGAACTTGTGATTATTTTGGGTCCAAGTGGCGCTGGTAAATCTACCCTTCTAAATATTTTAGGTGGCATGGACACGCCAACGTCTGGCGAAATAATTGTAGATGGAAAACACGTTGAAAAATATAATGAAAAACAACTTACAAAATATCGGCGAACAGAAGTTGGTTTTGTTTTTCAATTTTATAATTTGGTGCAAAACTTAACCGCTAAAGAAAATGTAGAGCTTGCCACTGCTGTTGCTCCAAAAGCCTTAAGTCCTAAAAGCGTACTTAGGCAGGTTGGGCTAAGTGAAAGAATGGATAATTTTCCAGCTGAACTTTCTGGTGGTGAGCAGCAAAGGGTGGCCATTGCCAGGGCTTTAGCAAAAAACCCGAAACTCCTTTTATGCGACGAGCCAACTGGTGCCCTGGATTTTAAAACAGGTAAACAAATTTTAAAATTGTTACAAGAAACAAGCCATAAATTGGGAAAAACTGTAATTATAATTACACACAATTCTGCAATAGCACCTATGGCCGATAAAGTAATTCACGTTAACGATGCGAAGGTACAAAAAATTGAAAAAAATGAAAAACCCATTTCAGTAGACGAAATAGAATGGTAGAAAAATGAAAGGCGCTTATTTAAAATCTACTTTCCGTGATATTTTTAAAGCACCTGGCAGAATGCTTTCTATAATATTAATTATTATGATGGGCGTGTTACTTTTTGTTGGTATTAAAGCTGTTGGCCCAAATTTAGAAAACACTATGGATAGTTATTACAGAAAATATAATTTATCCGATGTGCAAGTAACAGCTTTAAATGGTTTTTCTGAAGAAGATAAAAATAAGCTTAAGAATATACAAGATGCAAATGTAGAGTTTGGCTATAGTATACCTTTTGCGGACGAAGAAACTGGTAATACTATTCAACTTATCTCGTATAATAATAACGGTAAGCATAATCGGCTTCATGTAGTAGAGGGTAAAGCGCCGGCTGAAGACGACGAAATTGCAATAGACAACAGGTTAAAAGAGGATTATCCGCTTAATAGTTATGTAAAAATAAATAGTCCCGCATTGAAAGAGGACAAATTCAGGGTCGTGGGTTATGTTAATTCACCTTCCTTTATTGCCAATAGCGAGCGCGGCCCTTCATCTATTGGCGGTGGTCGTTTAGACGGTTTCTTTGTAGTTCCAAAAAGTGCTTTTGCGTTACCAAACTTTTCTACGGCAACTATTTCTTTCTCGTCATTAACAAATAAAAAAACTACATCACAAGAATATAAAGATGAAGTAAAAAATAAAATTAATGAAATAGAGAATGTTTTAGATGATAATAATTTTATAGTCAATAATCAAACCAGCGATCCTGGATATGGTGACTACGAAGGCTTGTCGAGCAGGATAGATTTAATAGGAAATGTTTTCCCCGTATTTTTCTTCTTTATTGCTGGGTTAATTACTTTTACGGCAATGGTTAGGTTTGTGGAAGAAAATCGGCAGGAAATTGGCACACTTAAATCTTTAGGCTATAAAAACAGAGAAATATTTAGAAAGTACGTAATATTTTCGTTATTTGTGGCTGCGGTGGGCCTATTAGGCGGAATTTTAATTGGCACATACTTGCTGCCACTAGCTGTTTTTTCGATGCTAGAGGGGCAATACATTTTTACAAATTACACCACAAGTTTTTATGTGTGGCCAATAGTTATATCTGTTGCAGCCACAATAATAGTAACTTTGGGCGCTTCAATCATTTCTCTATGGGGAACTTTGAAAGAAAAGCCAACGTCACTTTTGGCCATGAAGGCCCCAAAAATGGGTAAATCTGTCTTTTTGGAACGTTTTCCGGCATTGTGGTCTAAACTAAATTTTAATCAAAAAATTACTTATCGTAATATTGCTCGCTATAAATCCCGAATGGTATTAACTGTTTTGGGCATCGCTGGCTGCACCGGTTTAATGCTAGCTGGTTTTGGTCTAAGAGATTCTATTGGCGAAACTGCATCGTACGAAACAACCAACGTTGTAAAATATCAGGCGATCGTTTCTTTGAATAAAAATATTAATAGCACTGGGCGTGAAGAAGTGCAGAATAAACTAAAAAATAATTCTGAAATTTCGATCGAACCTGTTTTCATGAACCAGTTAACTACTGAAAGCGACGACGTTGCGCTGCAAACAGTTACTTTCTTTGCAACGAATAATGTTAAAGATTTTAGTGCTTTCTTTAATATGAGAACGACAGATGAAAAAAATATTTATCCTACTGACAATGGTGTGGTAATAGGGCGAAAACTTGCTAGTCTTTACAATATAAATCCAGGAGATAAAATTTCCGTAAAAGATGTGAATGGCGAAAAGTATGATCTTAAAATTTCAGGAATCATGAATAATTACATGGGACATTATATAATTGCGACTAAGAATTACGCTCAAAAAATAATGAATCAAGAATTATTGCAAAATGCTTATTTAGTTAAAATTCCAAACTCAAGTGTAAAGGCAGAGAAAAAGTTTGCAGAAGATTTAATCTCTACAGGAAATGTAAGTTCTGTTTCATTAACAAGTAGTCAAATTGAAAAACAAGACAGAATGACACAAAGTTTTAGCCCAGTTGTGCTAATATTTATTATTCTTTCTGGGGTGTTAGCCTTTGTTGTTCTGTATAATTTAACGGCAATAAATATTTTAGAACGACAGCGAGAATTGTCGACTTTGCGTGTACTTGGTTTTTACAATAGTGAAGTAACGATGTATATCGTAAGAGAAAATGTTATTTTTACAATTATTGGAATTCTTTTAGGCTATGTTATTGGCAACGTGCTAACATGGTTTATTCTGGTTGTAGCGTCGTCCGATCAGCTATCTTTTCCATTTGTTATACACTGGCAAGGATATTTAATTGCAACGCTAGGGACAATTTTTTTCACGGCAATCGTATCTTTTTCAACACATATTAAATTAAGAAACGTTGATATGATAAAGGCGCTAAAATCTAGCGACTAAATGAAAATAGGTAGAACCACTCATTTAGCTTGTAATATCTATAAAAAACTGTTATAATATAAATTACTCTGCACATACTCGTGTGGGAAATGCTCTTTTAAATCTAGACAAAACGAAATGAGGTGATTACCTTGTGGGTATGGGACGAGAAACTCGAAAAGTATAAGAGTGTAATAAATGAGACATTCCGCATTAGAGAAGCTCTAAGAGATTCAATAAAATACGAAGAGCAAACTAATCGACGTGCCTTAAATGACGCGCGTGACAGGCTGATTGGAAGGGAGAAACGTCTCCAATCCCCCAAGAAGAACCAATACGAACTCTCTTACGAAGAAGCTATTCAGCGTTCAGCTAAATTGGACGATGAAATAAGGCAGAACAAAGAGGCAATAAAGGAGTTTGAAAAACGACGAAGGAGCCTTAAAAGAAAGTTAATAGAAACCCAAAAAGTATTTGACGAAGCCAGTTTGTTGTATGCTTGTAGATTAGACTATTTGCATCGGCTTAATGATATCAAAAAAGAAGAATACAAGCTGATAGCAGAAATGGCAGGCGTACCAGAAAAATATTTATATGATGTCATTGTATACAAAGACGATGAGGGATTCACTAACATCTTCTTTGGCGGAGTGGGTTGGCCTTTAGGTGAATGGCATGGTCATTATGTAATGAACAGTGCCAACAAAGTAACCTATGCAAGGCCTCCTTTTAAATCGCGCGGTATTCACAATTTTGTAATTGATCTACGAAAGGAGTAGATAGCCCTTGGTTTTAATAATCGAGGGCATTTTTATTGTAATATGAATTCTTTATAGTTCTTAGTGGTATAATATAGGTATGAATAAATGCAAAAAATTGAAAAATGAATTAGCCAAAAGCCCTATAAAAAAATTAGCAGTTTATTTAATGGCTATCGTTATTGTGTTACTTTCTTTTGGGGTGTTTGTAATGGCGGAGCCAATTATTGAAACAGTAACTAGCTACGACGATTGCGTTTCGGCAAACGGCTATGTAAGCGGGCGCACTTGTATAATTAACGGGCAGGAATTTACCGGTCCATTAAGAATACATATTCCGTGGTCTAGATAGACTTGCTTATGCTATAATTTATAGAGAAGCATTTTTTAGGAGTTTTTAAATTATGGACGTAAGGAATAGAGGGGTGCATCCGTCTGGTGCGCCAAAAACAACTGCATCGACATCAGTTAATAGGCCAGCAGTAGCTGCTACGCCGCAAAGTTCAACAGTAAAGAGTGAAAAGAATACAAAAAAGAAGCGTAAATGGCCCTTGTTTCTTGGTGGTCTTGTTATTATCGTTGCAATGTTAGTGGGTGGATATTTCGTTAAGCAGGCTGTTAGCCCTAGTCCAATTAATAAAGACAAGTTTCAGGCAGTCTTTCTAACTAATGGCCAGGTGTATTTTGGCAGACTTTCTAGAGGCCACGGCTATTATAAATTATCAGATGTTTATTATCTTCAAAATAAAACAGGCGACGATGCTAATACTAGTGGGCAATTAAGCTCTAGTGGCGATGTAGAGTTAATAAAGCTTGGAAGCGAAGTACACGGCCCTGAAGATGCCATGATTATAGAATCTTCTCAGGTGCTATTCTTCGAGAATTTAAAAAATGATGGAAATGTTGTTAAAACAATTCAACAACACAAAAATAATTAGGCAAATTTAATAAATGCAAGTAGCTAAACAAAAAGATACGCCTCAAAAAACAAGGTTGCGTAAAAAACGTAACAAAATTGTTATGGTAATGATAATAAACCTCTTAATTCTTGTAGTTTTGGGGCTAGTATTGGTAATTTGGATTATTTGGCAAAATGGCCAAAAAACGGTAGATGTTGAACCGTTACCTGCTAAAGAAACCCCAAAAATTGTTGAAGCTCCCAAACCAGACCCAACTGGCCCAGTTGGCGTGTCTACGCAGGTGTTTACTTCACCGGTTCAACAAGGGGGGAATGCATCATTAGCTATTCGTACTCGCCCCGAAGCTGCCTGTAGTATAACTGTTACCTACGACAATGAAATAAGTAAGGATGCAGGGCTGTTGCCAAAACCGGCTGACGAATTTGGTGTAGTGCAGTGGACATGGACGGTTGAAAGCAGTCGACCGGTTGGAAAATGGCCAGTAGATGTTACGTGCGGATTGGGTAAAGAATCAGGATATCATCGCGAAGAACTAGTCGTTACTGCAAAGAATTAACATAGTCTATCCACTTGTCTTGCGCTAAGGTAACACTAGAACGAATATTGACTAATATACCATTCTTAACAAAAATAACCGCCTGGGGCCCTTTAGCGGATGAAGCAATATGAATAGTGGTTCCATTTACGGTAACTTTCTCGCTAGATTTATAAGTTTTGGCTAAACTTTCTAATTGTTCTTCGGTGTCTTCTTTAAAATCTTCCGGCAATGGTTGTTGTCCAACTACAATACGATTGTTGTCTATAGAATCTGTAAATGCAAAAACAGCGTTCTTGTCTTTAGGGCTAATTCTAGTCCACCCGCCAAGTTGTTCTATAGATTTTCCGGCAGGTATTAAAGTTTCAAAAAATGGCACCTCAGCAGTTTTATCTTGTTCTGTAATGAGAGTGGGGTTTTCTTTCTCTGTCTTTTCTGTGTTTGAGAATGGATTAATTTTTATCAACGCAATTAGGCAAATTATCGCAATAATAAAAACTATTAAAATGGTGCGTATTTTTTTCTTCTTTAATAAACGCTTTAATTTAGCGAAAGCCTTTTTAATGGAATTATTTATAGAATGTCTATTGGGCATAGTATGGTGTGTCAATTGGCTGCTGCAAGCCGTTAGTGAACGTGCGACCATGCATCAAGCGTTTAGAAGGATCGCCGGTAAATTGTAAAATTAAGCTGTCAATTGTAGGACCTCTGGTTACATCGTCTGGATAGCCATAAGACTGAGAGCTGTCTACGGAAACATTAAAGAAGAAGTATCGGGCGCAGTTGGTATTAACTCCGGCAGCGTTTTTAGGGATGTAGACGCCAGGTAGACCGAGCGTCACATTGCCGAAGACGGTTTCTTGACCCCAGTTCGTCATAGCGGGAGATGTACAGTATGTAGTTGGGTTCGTCATGGAACGATATTTAAGCTGCCAATTTGCTCCTACGGAGTTGTCAATTCCGTTCATAAGCCATGCGTTCGGGTAAACATCGGTGTCGGTGTCCATTAAAATAGAGTAACGGGCGATTTGTGGCTGAGAAAGCAGGGCAGATTGTTGGATTTCGTCTGCACCTGTGTAGACTAAAGAGGGAGAAGCAGGTCGAATAGCGATAGTAAATGGTATTCCTTGGTTGTTTGTTGGTGATACCGTAAATGTGCCAGGATCTTCTGTTGCAGACGAGCTCTCTAGGCGAGCTGTAGCAACAGATGCTCCGTTTGTTCCGGTGTTTCCGTACGCATGATAGCCATTTGAATATCCAGAAGGATAAGACGATACGCCAGTGTGCGTGCCGCCAGCAAGATAGGCAATCCATAAGTTATTTGCAGACCCCCAAGGGGTAGTTAATGAAGGGGGGTTCCTACTGGTAGTGTTTGTGCCTCCTGTACCACTGGCAACGGCTACGCCGTCCTGAATGCTACCATACCAGCTGTTTGCCGCAATTCGATATACTTGCGTGGCGGCGCTTTGAGCGTTAGAGGATACAAAGTTTACCGATGAGCCATCACTTCCTGTGGCAACTTTTGCCCAAACCGAGCCAATAACACCATTGGTTGCACTATTTTGAGCGATTAATTCTGTCCAGCCACCAGTCCCGTCGGGGTCTGTAATTGTTGGATCTCCGTTGCTATCGTAGCTAAAGAACATTAATAATAAATCGCCAGCAGACGTAGTTGGCAGTGATACGGTATGATTCACGTTGTCTGAGTTAAAACCAGCCCCTGAGTCTGTCGTTGTTACAGACGAAACTTGAGCGGAGCCAGATGAACTTGCACAAGCACCTCCTAAAACATAGACTTTTCCATCATAGTAGGCGGC
>JAGOZV010000006.1 GCA_018064165.1 Candidatus Saccharimonadota bacterium | reverse complement strand
GCTACCAAGAAAAGCCTTCAATCTAGTTGAGGTCTTTTTTTGTATATATTAAAATTATTTTTTAAATAAATTTATCAGCAGTAATTCTAATAGATTCGCCCCAGGTCAAAAATGCATGAGGGCTTTCGGCTAATACCGATACGTTCAGACCACTACTTACGGCAAGCGCTAGCTCGTTAATTAGTTCGCCGGCATAAGGAGAAATTACAGCTCCACCAATAATTGTGCCATCTGGTTCGGTGATGATTTTAACCATGCCAGTTTTATAATTCGCAAGAGTAGTGCGAGCAATTTCATTCATGTTTGTAACTCTTGCACGATATGGAGTTTTAGTGGCCTTAGCCTGTCTTTCGGTAATACCAACAGTAGCAATGCCAGGATGAGTAAATAATACGGTAGGGAATGAAGAATAATTGGTTGATATTTTTTTATGATTAACAATATTACTTACAGCTGTTTTGCCTTCCGCCAAACTAATTTGCGTGGAAATCGGCCGACGTTTCATATCTAGTACATCGCCAACCGCATAAATATTTTTATTGCTAGTTCTAAAGAAATCGTCTACTTCTATGCCATTTTTATTAAATAAGACATTGGCGTTTTTAAGGCCTAAATCAATATTAGGTGTTTTCTTGTCTGCCACCAAAACCGAGTCAACTTTTAGAGTTTTTTCATTTCCTCCCCTTGAAAGAATGGCTCTAACGGTGTTGCCGTCTTTAAAAGTAGCAACAACTTTTGTTTGTGTTAAGAAAGTAATTTTATTGTCTCGCGTTAAAGCTTTTTCGGCCATATTGCTTACGTCTTTATCGAATTCGGGTAGAATAGATTGAGCGCTTTGAGTGTAATAAACTTTGGTGCCAAGTAACGAAAATAGTTGTGCTAGTTCTAAAGAAATTGTAGTATCGCCAATAACTAATAGGCTTTTTGGCAACCTATTAATGTCTAGGGCGGTTTTAGGCGTTAAGTAGGGAAGGGCGTCTAGACCAGGAATTGCTGGTACCTCCCAGCTAGATCCTGTTGCAATTAAAAACTTTTTGGCAGAAAGATGTTTTCGGTTTACAGTAATTTCGTTAGGGGAGAGGAAGTGCGCTAAACCAAGGAAAACATCTATTCCTAAAGATTCATAATACTTGCGTCCAGCGGTTGCGCCAGTTGCTTTAATAGCACTGTCTTTCCAGGCTTTTAGGGCAGGGAAGTTATAACCAATTGTTGCCGTACGAAGGCCAAAAGCACTTCCCTTCTTTGCCCTATCGTATAAAATTGCACTTTTTAAAACTGCGCCAACGGGCACGTCTGTGTAATTTGGCCAACTGCCGCCTAATTTGTCAGATTCAACAATAGCAACCGTTAGTCCAGATTTAGCCGCTACCAAAGCCGCCACGTTACCAGCAGCGCCACTGCCAATGACTATCAAATCGTAATTAAAGGTATGTTGTCGTTTTTTGCCCACTCTTAAATCCTTAATATATTAAATTGTTATACCGTACCGTTCATAAATATAAGCAGCCTCGGAATGATATTTTTTTAAAAATTCGCTGGCTTTCTCTTTTATGTCAACAGTTGTAATTTCTTGCTTATTTTTTAGCCAATTATCTACGTCTTTACAGACCATGTCGGCTGCAGATTCAGCGCTATGCTGCGGCACACGAATATTTAAACACGCCGCAAGAATAGTTTTTCGTAACTTTTCACTACTGTATGGCTCGGAATTCCGGCCATTATTTTTAAATACAGTTACCTGCATTAAAAACCTCCGTTAGCGGCAATTGGCGCAACAACTTCATTCGCGTAAATATAAATTCCTAAAATAATTAAGGCCGCGCCACAAATAAACTGTAAAAATCTTTTATTTTTCTCGCGCCATTGTTGAATTTTACTTAAACTATGGCCACTTCCAACCATAGCCCAAACTATTAATAAAGATAACAACGAAATTAGAGTGTAAATTACTATCGCAGAGGGTTGAATAATTGGGTCAAGTTGCAATATTGCCAAAGCTGCTACCATTAGTGGCGTAACAATGAATAAAATTTCTGCAAGCACGCTAACTAGGCCAAGCGTAAAAGCTTCACCGCTTTGTTTGGTCTTTTTAGCCCGTTCAGTAATGTAGCCGGCTAGGCTTCGTGGTAGCCATAAAGAAGTGCCAGGCCCCTTGCTGTAATAAAATATCCAAACAGCAATGCCAATAGCAACCGACAAACCAACTGTTATAGACCACACAAGTTCAGGGCTTGCTCCATTACGTAAAATTATTTCAAGTAAAAAGGCCAAGCTAGCCAGAAGCAGAACTGTCATGGTAACTGCACCAAAAATAAAGGCGCTCATTAAAGTGACTAAACGGCCGTGAGATTTTTTGTTAGTTATAGCGTGTCCACTCATTAAGCTTAAAGCACTAACGCTTAGCTGAAAGCCTGCATGAATTAATCCTGCTAGCGCAACAATTAAAAGTAATGTAATTTCGTTCATTTTTATGTCTACCTTATGCCCTTATTTACCCCTTTATTTAAGCATAATCAAGAAGGTTCTGTCAAAAATACTACACAAAATGTCATTTTGCTATTGCTTTTTTATTAGTTTTATGCTTAAATAGTATTGTTAAGCAATAAATAACACAAAAAGGAAAGAAAAAACAATGGAAACATTAAACAACAAAAACATTATTATAGACGATACTGAATTGTCTGAAATAAACGACCCTTCCCTAAATCTAAAAACGTGGGAAAAAGAACGTAGCGAAAAAGATTTAGACAACTTTTTAGCAAGTCGTTTTGGCGCACTTGGTTTAAATGCTTCAGACTTTGAACTTGTTGCGTAACTTTTGTCTGTCTGCTTCTGTAAAATTATTTTTATTCAAAAAATCGTCAACATTTGTGTAATGAGATTTAGCCTCATTCCATGCAGAAGATAGATACCGCGGCCTAACTTCTAGCATAGAGCGAATAAATTTAGATTGCCCGTTACTAGCGCCAATGCTCGCCTGCAATGTATCAACAGAATTATTGGAGTACATGTAATCTTCTTTAATTAGATCTTCATCTACCTTAAGAATTAGTAAAGCTAGAGCCACCAGTACGCCTGTTCTGTCTTTACCGGCTGTGCAGTGCACCAAAGTTGCTCCTTTGGCATTCGCGATAATTTTTAAACCATCGGCAAATTTTTTTGCAGAAACTGGATCGGCTACCATTTTTTTGTACATATCTGTCATGTAATCTTCGCCAAACTGTTCAGCGTTTTCGCCCGACATCAGCATTTTAACACTTTCGGCGATACTTCCACCAAGTGTTCCCTTAAGATTTGATACATCGCCTGCGTCTATAGACAAAAAGTGAGAATTAATAGATGCTGGCAATTTATCTATGCCATCTTGTTTAATTTCTCGTTCGCTACGTAAATCTATAACGTCAGTAACGCCCAATTCTAAAAGTTTTTCTTGGCCACCGTTAGAAAGTTTAGCTAAGTTTGCCGAACGCAGTAAAACGCCGGGTTTAATATTTGTTATGGAAGCGACGTCGCGACTATTCCACGCCCCGCCTAAGTTCAAAGATATATGTTTTGTCATATATTAATTATATCAAAATAAGATTATTAAAATAAAAAAGCCCAGTTATTAGGGGCTATTTTAAATGGTAGCACTGACTGGAATCGAACCAGTGACCTTAGGCTTATGAGTCCTACGCTCTAACCAACTGAGCTACAGTGCCATACAGATTGCACTTAAAATTGTAACAAATTTAAGACGCGGTGTCGATAGAGATAATTATAAAGTTTTTGCTTTACAAATAACGCGTGCTGCCGAAAGGAATTTTTTGAGAAGTGTATACACCTGAACTAATCGTATCTGCAGAAACGATGGTTCTTTCGCCGTACCTGTGATTTATTTTATCGGTTGCCAAAGAAAGAGCTTCTTCTTGTAGTAATTCGTCTGAAAACAAAACTAATTGGTTGCCACGATTATTAGAAAGTT
The DNA here is from genome assembly GCA_018064165.1 of Candidatus Saccharimonadota bacterium. Classification (GTDB taxonomy): domain Bacteria; phylum Patescibacteriota; class Saccharimonadia; order Saccharimonadales; family Saccharimonadaceae; genus JAGOZV01. The sequence continues at coordinate 13,202 of JAGOZV010000006.1, read as the reverse complement.
TGTAGCAGTGAATGCCAATTTCTTTAATGTTTTGTGGTGCTGAAGAAAAAAGTTCTTTAGCAATAGCGAAAATAGCCTGATTACTACAAAAAGGCGTAGCAAGAAGTTTAGAATTGTGCCAAACAGGATTATATGAATTATTTGTTTTAACGTAGATGTACACGCCACGAGCCATTTTACCCTGACTACGCATACGCCAACCAACAGATTCGCATAAATGATGCAACCGTTGCAGTATTTGATATTGATTTAAAGAAAAGCTTTCTAGAACGTATTGTCTGCCGACCCTACTAATTTCGCTAGTAACATCGTCTACTTCAAAGCCGCGCAATCTTTGATGCCATTTAGTTCCTTCTATGCTTTTAAAAACAACCAAGCGTAAAATTTCTTCGTTGGTATTTAAAAAATCTAAAGGTGTAAAAATATTAACGGCGTTAAGGCGGGCTTGATTTTTATTTGCGATGCCAGTTAAATCTGTTAGTTTTAAATTTTTAAAAATAGAGTGAAGATTTTGTGACGTAATAATATCTAGGCCATTTGGCTTGTGAAGCGAGGCAGCGGTTTTTGCTAGAAATCTGTTCGTGCCTATGCCAATATTGCAACGCATGGCCACGCCTACTTCGGTACTTAGACGATTTTTTATTTCATAGGCAATATTTTCTAGCCCTACCTTTTTTATAAGATTAGTGGTTTGATTGAAATCTATTACTCCTTCATCTATGCTTTTCATGGTAACGTGCGCCGAATAGCTTTCCATAATATTTAAAAGCTTACGATAAACAAAACGATACTTCGCGGGATCGCTTTCAATGGCAATTAAATTAGGAATAATACGTTTGGCGTCGCTAAGCTTCATTAAAGTTTTTACACCTAAATTTTTGGCCTCGTAACTAGCGGTTATTATAGAGGTTTTACTACAAGCGCGATTAACAATTACTACTGGGCGACCTCTTAATTTGGGTCTGGCTTGTTGTTCTATGGAAGCAAAACAGCTGTTTAAATCTACATGCATAACCAAAGGCGTTGCGTTGTTGAATTGGCTTAAGTCGATTGCAGGTTTTACCATTTGTCTGCCTCCATTATTAAACTCCAAACTAAAGTTTTGGCGTTAAATTGCAAACGATAATCGGCCTCGCCGTTAGTTACGTCAAAAATATGTAGAATTTGTGCACCATTTTTTACCGGATGTCTTAAACCAATTTCTGTAATTGTTACTTCTTTACCATTTGCTCGCTTAAATTTAATTGGCTCACACATGGTGCGCCCAGGTTTAAATAGGGCGATAACATTAATTTTTTCATTTAGAATTTGTTCATCATTCATTACATAAAGCCTCAATTAATTATTGAAGAAACGTTTTTTGAATTTATTGCCCGTTAGTTAATTGTCGTTTCTATCAATTAATAACGAAGACAATTGATGAATCTTGCCAGAGGGACGCTTTGCTTAATGTGAAAGCCAGTGTGTATCTGGTGATATATTTATTGTATCATTGTTATAGACATGAAAGTAAGCCCTAAAAAATATTTAATTGCAGTAAGTGGCGGTGTGGATTCGGTGGTGCTTTTAGAGATGTTAGCAAAAAAGCACGAAAACATTTTAGTAGCGCATTTTGATCATGGAATTCGGGAAGATTCTAAAGAAGATGCTATTTTTGTTCGTCAATTGGCGGTAAAGTATGGCGTTAAGTTTTTTACAAAGCGAGAAGAATTGGGCGCAAATGCAAGCGAAGAAAAGGCTCGGCGGGCACGATATAAATTTTTGCGTGAATTATCTGAAAAGCAAAACGCCACAATCGTTACGGCTCATCATTTAGACGATGTAGTAGAAACGATAATTATTAATATGGTAAGGGGAACTGGGTGGCGAGGGCTGGCGGTTTTAAATGCAGAAGATATTTATCGGCCACTTATAAATTTTGAAAAGCAAGAAATTATAAATTATGCCAAACAAAATAATTTAAAATGGAGAGAAGATTCCACGAATTCTCTAAACGTCTATATGCGTAATATTGTGCGACATAAAATAGACCTAAATAATGAGCAAAAAAATGAGTTGCAAATTCTTCACCAAGAGCAAATTAGGCTAGCTAAAGAAATTAAAAGTGAAGTGACTTCCCTGTTAAAATCAATAAAAAACGATAATAAAATTAGTAGGTATTTTATAAATTCAATTGATCAAGCATCGGCTTATGAAATAATTAGGGAATTAACGAAAGGTGAATTGACGCCCAGCCAAATTGATTCGGTAATAAACGCAATTAAAACGCAACGAAACGGAACAATTTTTGAGGCTTCTAAAAATATTAAAATACATTTCACTACTCGTTTTTTTACCCTAGAACTGATAAAATAGATAGAGTTGTAAATTGCTGAAGAGGAAGGAGATTTAATGCCAACTAATAAGAATCCAAAAAAATCAAATAAAAAAATGAGTAAACTAGTTAAAACAAGCCTGTTTTGGGCGGTTTCAATTATGATTTTGCTATCTTTATTCGCGTTGTTTTCACCACAATCAACACTAAAAGAGGTGCCAATTTCTAGTGTTATTCAAAGGGCAAACAGCGGAGAAATTAAAAGCCTGCAAATTCAAGGTAACGAGGTTAGTGTAACGCTAAAAAATAAAGACAAGCCCACTGAAAGAAGTGTTAAGCAAGAAGGCAGTCTTCAAGACCAAGGTCTAAAAAGCGATGCACCTGTAGAAATAAATATGGTGCCAATTTCAAACAGTGGCGATATTTTACTTAATCTAGCAATTATACTTGTACCAACTGTCCTAATTATTGCTTTTTTCATGTTCATGATGCGCCAAGCGCAAGGCCAAAATAATCAGGCCATGGGCTTCGGTAAATCCAAGGCAGTTTTATACGGAACCGATAAAGAAAAAGTTAAGTTTTCTGATATTGCGGGTAACGAATCCGCAAAACAAGATCTTGAAGAAGTTGTAGATTTCTTGAAGCATCCAAAGAAATATCAGCAACTTGGGGCAAAAATTCCAAAAGGTGTTTTATTGGTTGGTAGCCCTGGTACTGGTAAAACAATGTTAGCACGTGCGGTTGCGGGCGAGGCAAATGTTCCCTTCTTTAGTATTTCTGGTTCAGAATTCGTAGAAATGTTTGTTGGCGTGGGCGCTTCTCGTGTCCGAGATTTATTTGTTAAAGCAAAGAAAAACGCCCCTGCGATTATTTTTATAGATGAAATAGACGCAGTTGGACGTCGCCGTGGTAGCGGAATGGGCGGTGGCCACGACGAGCGAGAGCAAACCTTAAATCAAATTTTAGTAGAAATGGATGGTTTTGAAAAAGGCGCAAATGTAATTGTACTCGCAGCAACAAACCGAGCAGACGTTTTAGACCCTGCCCTTTTACGTCCAGGCCGTTTCGACCGTCGTACAAACATTACATTGCCAGAAAGAAAAGATCGCGAAGCAATTTTGAAGGTTCATTCTAAAAACAAACCGTTCGATGAATCTGTTAACCTTGACGCTTTAGCAGCTAAAACGGCTGGTTCGTCTGGTGCAGATCTTGCGAATATTGTAAACGAGGCGGCTATTATTGCTGCTCGCACTAATTCAAAAACTATTACAAATAATCATTTAACTGAAGCTTTTGAAAAAGTGGCAATTGGTCCAGAGCGAAAATCTAAAATTATGAACGAGCACGAACGTGAACTAACGGCTTATCACGAAGCGGGCCATGCGATTGTTGGACACGTTCTACCAGATAGCGATCCAGTTCATAAAGTTACAATTATTCCACGTGGTGGAACGGGTGGTGTAACTTGGTTCTTGCCCCCAGAAGACAAGGGTTACACTAGTATTGTAGAGTTTAAAGATATATTAGCGCGTGCCATGGGCGGCCGTATTGCTGAAGAAATTAAATATGGTACAGACAAAGTTACAACAGGCGCTGGTTCCGACCTTAGAACAGCAACTAATATTGCTCGCGATATGGTTATAGAGCAAGGCATGGGCGAGGATCTGCGTGATCAAGTTTTTCACGAAGCTTCTGGCGGTGGTGGTATGATGTTTGATCGTTTAACGCACGAACGTCCATACGGCGAGGAAACAGCCAAGAAGATTGACGAAAATGTTAAAAAACTTCTTGAAGAAGCTTCTACTCGTGCACGAAAAGTGCTTCTTGCAAACAGAAAGCAGCTAGATGAATTGGCTAAAGCCTTACTAAAAGACGAAACATTAGAAGAGGAACAAGTTAACGAGGTGCTTAAAGACACAGAACTACCTGAAGGAGCCGAACTTTATTAATCGGTAATTCAAATGGGACGATTCAAAAGTGCTGTAGCCCTAGCAAATAAAAAGTTGTCGCTTAAACTTGCGGCAACTGTTCTTGCAAGTGCTACTTTAATTTCTAGCCTTTTAGGTTTATTTCGCGATCGTCTTCTTAATTCAATGTATTACGATACATATAAAACGGGGCTAGACGCTTACACGGTTGCTTTTACTGTGCCAGATTTCATGTATTTTATTTTGGTTTCAGGCGCGTTAAGTGTAACTTTTATTCCAGTTTTAAATCAACGTCTTGCTTCAGGCAATAAACAATCGGCCTGGGAACTTTCTACAAGTTTGTTAAATTTCATGGCAATACTTACATTAATTGCGAGTGTTTTGATAATTATTTTTGCCGAGCCTTTAGTGCATTATGTTGTTGGCTCTGGGTTAGATGAAGCCAGCCGGGCATTAGCTACAAGTATGATGCGCGTGGTAGCAGTAAATCCATTTTTATTTGCAATTGCCACAATAATTTCAAGCATGCAGCAAGCAATTGGACGGTTCGCTTTTTATGCAATGGCCCCTGCTATTTATAATGTAGGAATAATCATTGGTGCTTTGTTCTTTACAAGCGGAATTAATATTTTTGGCTGGCAAATTTTTGAAGGTGGCATAATGGGTGTGGCTCTTGGCGTTGTTTTAGGCTCAATATTGCAGTTAATTGTTAGCAGCATCGGGCTTATAGGCATGGGCTTTGACTACAGATTCAAAATTTATACAAAAAATGCTGGTTTCAAAAAAGTGCTACGTTTGTTGCCCGCTCGTTCATTAGACCAGGGTTTAGATTACATAAGAAGTATTGCCGAAATAAATATAGCGTCACATTTGCAGGCCGGCAGTGTGCGTGCGTACCAGCAATCTTCCACTTTGTCTAACGTACCGGTAAATTTAATAGGTGTGGCAATTTCTACGGCCGCTTTCCCCAAAATGACAGAACGAATTGGGCAGGGGCGACCCGATTTATTTAAAAAAGAGCTTCAATCTATTTTAAGGCTCATTTTATGGCTAGCTTTACCGGTTAGCGCTATAGCCTTTTTTGGACGTGGATATTTAATTAGTTTCATTAAAAATGGTGGTGATGCCATTATGTCAAATCTTTTAGGAATTCTTGCAATAGCAATTCTGTTTAGAACAATTTACCATATTGCAGCAAGATCTTTTTATGCCAGACAAGATACAAAAACTCCATTATACATATCATTGTTTGTCGTAGGCCTTAATATATTACTAGCAATATACTTGGCGCTGTCTGTAAAAATGGGAGTCTATGGTATAGCATGGGCAGCTTCTATTGCAGCCTTTCTAGAAGTAGTAATTTTATTTATTATTATGTCCAAACAAATTCCCGGATTATTCGATAAATCATTTTGGCAATCGGTAGTAAAAATGATTTCAGCAACAGGCTTTATGTCAATCGTTGCCTATTTTTCAGTATTGGCTTTCCCTCTTACGATAGACGACAAAAGTTTCTTCTTAGTATTTCCAAAATTTGTTTTAATAACCGCATTAAGCTTATCGGCATATTTGTTATTTAGCCATTTGTTAAAAATAAAAGAAGCCGCGCCAATAATTAAAAAAATGGAACAAATATTATTTCCAGGAATAAATAAAAAATGATAGAAATGCAAAAAGCCAGCAATCAATCTAAAACAAGAAATTTTTGTATTATCGCTCATATCGATCATGGTAAATCTACTTTAGCCGACAGAATGATGGAGCTAACGAAAACTGTTGAGAAGCGCGACATGAAGTCGCAGTTGTTAGACAGTATGGATTTAGAGCGGGAAAAAGGCATTACAATAAAATTAACGCCAGTTAGTATGAACTATACTGCTAAGAATAATGAAAATTACGAATTGAACTTAATAGACACTCCAGGACACGTAGACTTTAGTTACGAAGTGTCTCGTAGTTTGCAGGCGTGCGAAGGCGCGGTTTTGGTTGTAGATGCTAGCCAAGGAATTCAGGCTCAAACTTTAGCTAATGTTTATTTAGCCATCGAGCAAGATTTAGAAATTATCCCTGTTTTAAACAAAGTAGATCTGCCGGCTGCCGACGTTCCAAGAGTTTCAAAAGAAATAATTAATCTATTAAATTGCAAACAAGAAGATATATTGCAAATTAGTGCTAAAACAGGTAAAAATGTCGATCAAGTTTTAGAAGCCGTGGTAAAGTGGGTCCCTTCACCGTCTGGTATTAACGAATCACCACTTCGAGCTTTAATTTTCGACAGCTACTACGATGATTACAGGGGCGTGGTTTTATATGTACGCATAGTCGACGGCAATTTAAAAAAGGGTGAGCAAATTCATATGATGGCGACAAAAGCTAACGGCATAGCACTAGAAATTGGTCAACTTTCTCCGGGCATGAACCCGCGAAATATATTGCAAAGCGGAGATATTGGCTATATCGTTACCAATCTTAAAACAACACGCGATGCAAAAGTTGGCGACACTGTAACTTTAAAGAAATATTTTGATTAATCTAATATGAAAAAAATACTAAATCAAAAAAATAAATCTCCATTTTTAATTCTATTTTTTGGAAAATCGGCTACAGGAAAAACTTTTTATTCGCGCAAACTTGCTCGTCAGCTTAGTGTGCCACACCTTGCTCTTGATGATATTAAAGAAACCCTTTACGATCTTGGCTTTAAAAACGAGACGGATCAAGATAAAAAGATAATTAACGACGCATCATTTGAGGCAATACTTAGTATCTCCAACGAATATCTAAAAGCTAGTAAAACAATAATCCTTGATATACACACAAAAGAGCCGCTGCAAACAGTACGACAATTAGCAGAAAAATATAATAATATTTTTTATTCTATAGAATTAATCACAAATGAAACGTCCAGAAGCGAACGTTATAATTTACGAATTGCAACAAGCGAACGGCATAAAAAACATTACGATGAGCTAAAAACTCAGACACAATCGGGTTTAAACTATGAAAGAAGCATACATCCTAATATTGTTATTGACACGACTGAAGATTCAGAAAAAGTTTACAGAAATATTTTACGGGAGGTGATAAAATTTTATGAAAATAACTAATAATGATTGGGAGACACTGGAAATACTCTGGCGATATTTACGTGTTAACTCTTCTTTGCCGAATCAAGCTGATGTAATAATTGTCGGAGGTGCTGGTTTGGTGACAGAAATGGCAATACGAGCAGCTGAACTATATAACGCCGGTATTTCAAATAAAATTATTGTTAGCGGGTTTCGCGTTGCAACCTTAGATATGAAGAAAAGTGAAGCGATGCTCTTAAAAGATGTTTTGCTAAATAATGGAGTCCTATCGACAGATATTTTAGTAGATGAGGCCGCAACAAATACTGGTGATAATATTGTAAACTCTATAAGGTTATTGTCTGAAGAAAGAATTAACACAAATAATGTGATTTTAGTACACAAGCCTTTTATGGAGAGACGATTCTTGGCTACCGCTGAAGCCGCTTGGCCTAAACCTCAACCAAATTTTTTTGTAACTAGTTCGTCGGTTTCTTTAAGGGAGTATAACGCTGTGCATCAAAATCTTTATCCTCATGAGCTATTGAGAATGGTGTCATCAATATTAGGTGAATATAAACGAATAAAAGAATACCCAAGGAAAGGGTTCATAACGGAGCAGCCTATCGTAGAAGAAGTGGAAAATGCATATAATAGTCTTATAGAAAAGAAGTTTATCCCTAGATAAATTTTACAGATGCATTAATATATTGTAAAATATTGAAGAGAAATTGTACTAAATATGAATAATCAAACTAAAATCACAATTCAACCCCTACCAGGATATAAAGACGTCCAACCTTTTGTTTATGCAGGTTTCTTCCCTGTTTCGAATGAAGACTACGGTTCTCTTAAAGAGGCGGTTGAAAAACTTTCGTTAAGCGACAGCGCTTTGCAGTTTGAGCCAGAAAATTCGCCAGTGCTAGGATTTGGTGTGCGAATTGGATTTTTGGGCCTTTTGCACATGGATATCATTCGTGAAAGGCTTGAGCGAGAATACGATTTAGATTTAGTGGTAACAAATCCAAGCACAGATTATCATGTTATTTTAACTAATGGCGAAGAACTAGACATAAAATCTGCACGTGATTTACCGGACATGTCTATTGTTGCGGAAATTCGTGAACCATGGGTAAATGGCGAAATTATTGTACCTCGAGATTATATTGGTGGAGTTTTGGGTCTAATTGTTGGCAAGCGAGGTTTGCAAAAAAATCTTAGCTATATAGACGAGCGTGCGGTCATTAGTTTTCAGGCGCCACTGGCAAATCTTTTAACAGATTTTTATGATCAACTAAAATCTATTACAAGTGGCTACGGCTCGTTTAATTATGAGTTGCGTGGTTATCAGGCCGAAGATTTAGTGCGAGTAGATTTTTATGTGGCTGGTGAAATTGTAGACGCATTAAGTGTTATGGCCCATCGGTCAGAAGCAAATGGTTTGGGCCGAGAAGTTGTTTCTAAGTTGAAAGAAGTTATTCCTAGGCAGAATTTTAAAGTTTCCTTGCAAGCAGCAATTGGTGGGCGATTCATTGCCCGCGAAGATTTAAGCGCATACAGAAAAGATGTCACAACAGGATTATATGGTGGCGATGTTTCACGAAAGAAAAAAGTTTTGGCAAAACAAGCGAAAGGTAAAAAACGCATGAAACGTTTTGGAAAAGTAGATATTCCATCCGAAGCTTTTACGGTTATGTTAAAACGTGATTAAAAAGAAAAAAGGTGTATACTGGTTGCATAGCATAAAATAAAATTAACAAAATTAAAAAAAGAAAAACATGTTTAAAAAAATATTTGTAAATGTATTTTTGAAAAGACGATTTTTTTGGCGTTATGCCAATTTTGATGAGATTTCAAAAATATACATGGCAAAAACTTTACGCCACTTTGCACTTAGGCTAGTCTCTGTTTTTGTAGCAATATATTTGTTTAATTTGGGCTATTCACTAGCGTTCGTGTTTGCTTATTTAGGTATTTATCATTTAGTTAAAATTCCAATGGCGCTTCTTGCGTCTACTGCCGTAATTAAGTTAGGTCCAAAACACACAATTTTTTATGCAAACATTTTATACATCCCAACAATTTTAGCGTTAACTTTCTTAAAGCCTCCGGAAGAAATACTAACAACCGTAGCAATTTTAGCAGGCATTATTTTGGTCCAGGGATTAGGCGTGGCAATGTACGACTATTCTAATATGGTTAGTTTTGCCAAGGTTAAAAACATAAACCATGTTGGTAAGCAATTGGGGATAATGCAAGTGTTAGAAAAAACAGCAAGTATTGCAGGGCCATTGTTTGGCGGTTTGATTGCTTCTTTATGGGGTCCAACTGTTTTAATGATAATAGCCTCTTTCATTCTAGGGATATCTGCGTTGCCGCTAGTAAGAACTTCTGAACCAATCATAAAAAATCAAAAAATCAGATGGCGACGATATCCTTGGCGTAAAACATGGCGAAGTATTATTTCGCAATCTGGTACAGGCTTTGACATTATTGCATCTGGTGCAGGTTGGCAATTATATCTTGCCGCATTAGTATTTGCGTTGAATCAGGAAATTTATGCAGTCGTCGGCGCATTAACGTCTCTTGCTACAATTACAGCTTTTGTTTCGGCCTTCGTATTTGGTAAATTAATAGATAGAAGGCACGGAGATAAATTACTTCGTTGGGGCGTTATACTAAAATCTATTACAAACTTTAGCAGGCCACTTGTAACCAATTCACTTGGTGCAGCTGGTACAAGTGCCGTAGCGGAAGTTTCTACAACCGCCTACAGCATGGCTTTTATGCGTGGCACCTATGATTTAGCAGATAGTTCTGGATACAGAATGAACTACTTATTGTTAATGGTTATGGCGGCAGACGTTGGCGCAATGCTGGCCTGTTTCTTTGCGGTACTATTTTTCTTAACTTTGCCAATGCAATCTGCTTTCGCTACGTTCTTTATTTTGGCATCAATTTATATTTTAATAATTTCAATACCTAAATTTCCGATGTATAAAGCATAAGCAATAATGGTATACTTAGATATGGATATACGAAAATTAATTAAAAATTATCAAACTCCACCAAATGGTCAAGAAATAATAAAATGTGGAAATATTTTGTTGATCGCCGGCGTTTCTGGTGCAGGTAAAGATTCTATAAAACATAAATTGGTTAGCGGTAAGAAATACGGTGATATTATTTCACATACAACTCGCCCACCTCGCGTTAATAATAAAATTACTGAAAAAAATGGTAAAGACTATTATTTTAGTGATGTAACAACAGTTGCTAATATGCTAGAAAATAATGAATTTGTTGAAGCAAAGTTAGTGCACGGAACAATTTATGGAAGCAGCATTAAAGCAATGCAAGATGCGCTTAAAAAGGGAATTGCAGTTACCGACGTTGATGTGCAAGGTGTAGACGAATATAAAAATATTTCTTCTTCAGTGAAAGCAGTTTTTGTTTTACCACCAAGCTATGAAGAGTGGATTTCACGGTTGAAAAATCGCTACGAAACCAAAGAGACGTATTTACACGATTGGCCAAAAAGACGAGAGAGCGCAATTAAAGAAATAAATATGGCGCTTAAATCTCCTCACTATTATTTTATAGTGAACGAAAATTTAGATGAAGCCGTAAAAGAGATTAAGAAATATTCTGAGCGAAGTGATTATATTTATAATGATGAACCAGCCAGAACAGTGGCTCACAATATTTTGAAGAAGTTAAATTTTTAAGAGATAAAATTTTAGCAGTCTCATTGCCTAAGTGCCAATTTTGTGCTATATTAAGGTTATGACAGAACGCCAAATAGCTATTTTAGCAGCAATCATTGAACAGTACGCCGAGGTAGCCGTACCTGTTGGCAGTGTTACGCTTGCTAAACTTTTTAATGTTTCCAGCGCTACTATTCGTAGTGAAATGGCGCGCCTTGAAGAAATGGGCTTATTAATGCAACCACATTCTAGTTCGGGTCGTGTTCCAACCGACGCTGGCTATCGTTTTTATGTCAACGGAATTACTGAAACTCCGGAATCTCAAAATACTTTACACCTTCCAGCAAAAAGCACGCGAGTTTTAGAGGCCCGTATTCAACCACAATTATCTGGCCGTGCCGATAAAGCAATTCGTAGTGCGGTAGATGTTTTAGTAGAGCTGACGCAAAATCTTGGCTTAGCAACAATTGGTGACGAACTATACATTAATGGTATGGGTAATTTATTTAGTCAGCCAGAATTTTTAGAAGGGCGTCAAGCGCAATCCGTTGCCAGTTTATTAGACAATCTAGAACCGTGGCTACGAGAAGCCGCACCTAATGAACCGCTTAATGTGTTTATTGGTAGCGAAAATCCAATTGGCAAAACCAGTGGTGCTTCGCTGATTGTTAGCCGTTTTTGTTCGCCATATAGTGATAGAAGTTATATTGGCGTACTTGGGCCAACCCGTCAAAGTTATGAAAAGGTCATGCGCTTAGTTCGCCATGCCGGAAAAATGTTAGAGGAGTCTTTAAATGAATAAAAAATCTGAACCAGCACCAGCTGAAAAAAACGAATCAAAACGAAATAAGAAACCAGTTATTGGCGGGCAAGCCAACATTATTCGGGAGAGTGAAGAAATAATTTTAAAATTAAATACTCAAAACGAAGAACTGATTAACGATTTGCAGCGCTTACGTGCCGATTTTGAAAATTACCGAAAACGTAGCGAAATTGACAAAGCGTCGGCTCGCGATTTCTCTCGTCAACAAACCGTCGCGAAACTTTTGCCAGTGATAGATAACATTACGAGGGCGACTGCTCATTTGCCCGAAGATTTGCAGACTAATGATTGGGCCGCTGGTGTTATGAAATTACCACAATTATTAGAAAAAGATTTGAAAGCTATTGGCGTAACGAGAATTCTCGCTGAACCGGGAACTGTTTTTAATCCTGAAATTCACGAAGCTATTCAAATGGACGAAGAATCCGAAGGCGAAACGGAAGTTGTCGCCGAAGAGTTGCAAACCGGCTACATGGTTGACGGCGCGGTTTTACGGCCGGCGATGGTTCGCGTAACTCGAAAATAAAACCATACAATTCATTTAGTTATGATATAATATATTCATAAGTATTATAAAAAAATAAGGATGGGCATGGATAAAGATTTAAAGGCGACCGAACAATACACACGGGCGGCAAACTACCTCACGGTAGCACAGATTTTTTTACAAGATAACTTTTTACTAGAGAGGCCATTGGTTCCAGAAGATATCAAACCTCGTTTGCTTGGACACTGGGGTTCTTGCCCAGGTGTCAACACGGCATATGTGCATTTAAGCAAATATATCAAAAAATATGGCTCAGAAATGATGTTTGTGTTAGGGCCGGGACACGCTTTCCCAGGTCTTCAAGCCAATTTGTTTTTAGAGGGTTCATTGCAGCGTTTTTATCCACAGGCCACTCATACTTACGAGGGCATTTCGTATATTTGTCAAAACTTTAGTTGGCCTTATGGTTTCCCAAGCCACTCGAGCCCAAGTGCGCCTGGCGCAATTTTGGAAGGTGGGGAATTAGGTTATTCATTATCTACATCTTACGGCGCCGTTATGGATAATCCTGGTTTAGTTGTAGCTTGTTTGATTGGCGATGGCGAGGCGGAGACTGGTCCGCTTGCTGGTGCGTGGGCTATTAACAAATTGGTAGATCCGCGAACAAATGGTGTAGTTCTGCCAATTCTCCATTTGAATGGTTATAAAATTTCTGGTCCAACGGCTTTTGGTCGTATGAGTGACGCAGAGCTCATGGATTTCTTCACTGGAGCAGGTTATATTCCACGAATTGTTGATGGCGAAAATCATCCAAACCTAGATGAGCAAATGGATGATGCTATGGATTGGGCTCGTGGAAAAATTGAGGAAGCTCG
>JAGOZV010000039.1 GCA_018064165.1 Candidatus Saccharimonadota bacterium | reverse complement strand
TACCGGTAACTATAATAATTTCCGTAACGCCAGCCGCCACAGCCTCTTCTACCACTAGCTGAATAACTGGTCGATCAATAATTGGAAGCATTTCTTTTGGCATTGCTTTGGTTTGTGGCAAAAATCGTGTACCAAGACCTGCAGCACAAATAATCGCTTTGGTTGGTGCCCTATATTTCATCAATCTTCTCTTTAATGATTTTGCCAGCCATCTCGGGATTGGCCTTCCCTTTTGACTCTTTCATTACCTGTCCTACCAAATAGCCAATGGCTTTTTCTTTGCCCTCTTTAATATCTTCTATGGATTTTTGGCTAGAAGGCTGTGCCAATATTTCTAAAACGATTTGCTCTATGGCACCCGTGTCACTAATTTGAACCAGGTTAAGCTCTGTGGCAAGTTGGCGAGGAGATTTTTTAGAGTCGCTCATTTTGTTAAAAATATCTTTGGCAGATGTAGAAGAAAGTTCGTTTTTTGAAACCATATCTGCAAGCTCTACGACCTGATTAATGGTTGGCAAGCTTTCAGAAGAAGACTCATTTGTAGCCGCCAACGCGCTAGTAAGCCAGTGCGCCGCTTTTGTGGCCGAATCATCTCCCGCCGTCTCTTGGACTTCGTTTACCAATAAGGCGTGTGAGCGATTATCTAGCAGCGTATTAACTACAGAGCTATCTAACTTTAATGACATCCATTTATTACGATAATATGCTGGCAGTTTTGGAATATTTTTTTGCATCGCAGTAATTTCTTCGTCGCTAAGAATGATTGGCGGATTATCTGGGTCTGGCATATAGCGATAATCTTGCGCATCTTCTTTTGAGCGCTGAGAGACAGTTTTTTGTTTAGCATCGTCCCAACCACGAGTTTCTTGCTTAATTTTTTTGCCTTCTTTTAACAACTTGATTTGTCTATTAATTTCGTACTCGGCGGCTCTTTCTATACTTTTGAATGAATTTAAGTTTTTGACCTCTGTACGAGTACCTAGCTCAGAGGAACCTTTTGGCGCAACAGACACATTAACGTCAAAGCGCATATTGCCGTGATACAGATCGCCTAGCGAGGCGCCTGAAAAAACCATCAGGCGATGCAATTCTGCAGCATAAGCCTTGGCAGCTGCCGCAGAGTGAATATCGGGATTCGACACGATTTCAATTAATGGCGTACCTGCCCTATTAAGGTCCACTAAACTGTAGTCGCCATAATGAGTAAGCTTTCCTGCGTCGTCTTCAAGGTGAGCATGATGTAATGTTACTTTTACTAAAGATCCGTCTTCTAGCGGAGCTTCTACGTAGCCGCCTAAAATAATTGGCTCGTACATTTGCGTAGTTTGATAACCTTTTGGCAAATCTGGGTAAAAATAATGTTTTCGATCAAATCGGCTAGTGTTGGCAATTTTTGAATTGAGAGCTTTTCCAGCGATAGCAGCTAGTTCTACAGCTTTTTTGTTAAGAATTGGCAAAACTCCTGGCAAACCAAAATCTATGTGGTTAGTTGTAGTGTTTGGTTCTGCATTACGAGCATCGTTGCTAGACGGACTAAACAATTTGGTGTCGGTTGCTAGTTGGACGTGACATTCTATACCTATAGTTGGTTCGTATTCGATAGTACTCATTAAATAGCTCCTAATTCTTTTAATGCTTTTTTATAGACCTTAATTGCCCAGCGCGCTTGGTCGTAAGAAATTTGCATATCAATTTCATGGGCAACCTGATTACGAAGTTTATGGGCACGCCAAACTTCAGGTTTATCTGAAAGTTTTCTGTTAACGCCCTTTAATCTTTCGGCCATGGTTAAACCGCTGTAGCCTAGATCTTTAAGACAATGATCTAATAATTTGTCTGCATTCAAAATTGCTAACGCATTTGCCTGATTATTATCGCGATTAATTTGATTTTGAATTTCAAGCCATTTAACACGGTATTTTTCTATATCAATTTTTTTGGTTTGCTTTTTTGAAATTTCAATAATTATAAGAAGGAACGCGCCCACAATTAAAATTGCAGCAAAGAAAAATATAATTTCAATTTTCATTTATTTTTCCTCCACCTTTTTGGCTACCGCAAGAAGTAACGCATCGGACTGGCGAGGGCCAATTAGCTGAACGCCTACTGGCAATCCTGCTTCTGTGTTGCCCGCCGGAACGCTTATAGAAGGCATGCCAGCAAGTGAAGCTGGTGCTGTCATAATGTCGGCCAAATACATTTGAATTGGATCGTTAATGCGCTCGCCTATTTTAAATGCAGGAGTTGGCGAAACGGGCCCAATTAGAATGTCATGGTTTTTGAAGGCTTCATTAAATTCATTTATTAAAATGGTACGAGCTTTTTGAGCCTTAAGATAATATGCATCAAAAAAGCCACTTGAAAGAACAAAACTTCCCATAATAATACGACGTTTGTTTTCTTTCTCTAAGTTTTCCCCACGGGTTTTTTCGTAAATTTCGGACAAATTTTTAGCATTTTTACTGCGTTTGCCATAACGAATGCCATCGTAGCGAGCCATATTACTACTTAGTTCAGCCGAGACCACAATATAATAAATTGCTACAGCGTATTTTACAGTTGGCAAGCTTACTTCCGAGATTTCATTTCCCTCGCTACGCAATTTTTCAATGTATGCATTAACTTTTTCACGAACTTCAGCGTTTACGCTTTCGTCCATAAATTCTTTAACTACTCCAATTTTTAGTGGTTTTTTAACTTCGCCAGAAATTGGTTTAAAATAATTTGGTAATGTAGTCATGTCGGACTGATCTTGGCCAGAAATAACATCCATTATTAGTTCGGCATCGGCAGAATTTGTAGTGAACACGCCAATTGTATCGGTGCTACTAGCCATGCCAACAACGCCATAGCGGCTAACCATGCCATATGTGGGTTTTACCCCAACTACCCCATTGAAACTAGCTGGTTGACGAATAGACCCACCGGTGTCAGAACCAAGGGCAAACGGCACAATACCAAGTGCAACTGATGCTGCAGAACCACCCGAGCTTCCACCCGCTACACGAGATTTATCATAGGCATTTTTAGTTACTCCGAATGCTGAATTTTCGGTGCTACCACCGTGAGCGAAAGAATCTAGGTTAGCTTTGCCAATTGCAATTGCTCCCTCTGCTTCTAGTTTTTCTACAGCGGTTGCCTGATACGGCGCTACAAAACCTTCAAGAATATGACTGCCAGCCGTAGTATCACTACCAAACGCCAAAAAATTATCTTTAATAATAAATGGAACACCAGCTAACACACCAGTTATCTTTCCTTCATCTACTAACTTTGCTCGCTCTAGCGCACGCTCTTCAGTTAACGAAATTAACGTATTATAGTCTTTTGCCTCTTTAGCTTTTTTTATAGCGTCTTTAACATTTTGCGTGGCACTTTTATTTAAATAATTTGAAATAGTAATCATTATAATACCTTTGGCACCTTTACTGAATTATCTTTATTTTCAGGAGCTAAGTTTAATAGAACTTCCTTTGAAGCCGGACTTTCTTGCACTACATCCTCTCGCCATACATTCTTTAAATCAGTTACCTGATAAGTTGGCTGGACGTTTTCTACGTCTAGTTCGTTTAATTGATTCACGTAATCTAAAATTTTAATTATATCTTGCTGAAGCTCGGAGGCTTCGTTTTTTTCTAGCTCAATACCGCTCATTTTAGCGAGCTTAATAATTTCCTCTTTTGAAACTTCTACCATAAATATCTATTATACCACTGTCCGAGTTAGAGGTAAAATGTTACATATTTTGCTTAATTTCTTTAATCAAATCACGTAGCTCGGCGGCTTTTTCAAATTCCAGATTGGCGCTGGCTAATTCCATTTGTCCAGTTAAATCACGGATCAAACCAGGATATTCGTGTTTTGGAATCTTTTTGTAATTTATTTTTGGCTCTTCATCTTTCTTTGGGATAATGGCGCGCAAGCCTTCGTCTATTCCCTTTGCCACACTTGTAGGCGTGATGTTATGCTCTTTGTTGTAAGCATTTTGAATTTCGCGACGACGGTTTGTCTCGTCGATAGCTCGCGCCATACTTCCTGTGGTTTTATCGGCATACATTATTACTTTACCGTGCTCGTGACGAGCGGCGCGGCCAATAGTTTGAATCAACGCACTTTCACTACGCAAAAAGCCTTCTTTATCTGCATCAATAATTGCCACCAAACTGACTTCGGGTAAATCTAACCCTTCCCTTAACAGGTTAATTCCCACTAAAACATCATAAACGCCAGCCCGCAAATCGCGCAGGATATCCGACCGTTCCAGCGTGTCTACATCGCTATGAATATAGGCTGTCTTTACACCCGATTCAACCAAAAACTCCGATAAATCTTCTGACATACGCTTTGTTAACGTGGTAACAAGCACGCGCTCGTTTTTAGACACACGCTGTTTAATTTCTTCAATCAAATCATCTACTTGCCCTTCCGAAGGTCGAAGTTCAATTTCAGGGTCAAGCAAACCGGTTGGGCGAATTACCTGCTGAGCCGGCGCTGGACTATTTTTTAATTCAAAATCACCCGGCGTGGCTGAAACATAAATCACTTGATTGATATGATTATAAAATTCTTCAAATTTTAAAGGACGATTATCTAGCGCGCTTGGCAAACGAAAACCATGTTCCACTAAAGTTTCTTTACGCGCCCGATCGCCATTGTACATTCCCCTAACCTGAGGTAATGTCATGTGGCTTTCATCTACAATTAAAAGAAAATCGTCTGGGAAATAATCCATCAAGGTGGCCGGCTGCTCGCCTGGCGCCCGATTTGTTAAATAACGACTATAATTTTCAATGCCCTTTACAAAACCAGTTTCTTCAAGCATTTCAATATCGTATTTGGTTCTGCCAGCTAAGCGTTGCGCTTCAAGCAATTTGTTATTAGATTCAAAATATTCCATTCGCTCTTCATACTCGTGCTTAATTTGCTCTACTGCCCTTTCCACCTTAGCTTTAGGTGTGACATAGTGGCTACTAGGAAAAATATTTATTGAATTTGGTTCGGCTAAAATCTCACCAGTTAACGGGTCTATTGTGGTAATGCGATCTATTTCATCACCAAAAAATTCTATTCTATAAGCGTAATCGCTACCTGCCGGCATAATATCTACAACATCACCCTTAACGCGAAAAGTTCCACGATGAAAATCTATGTCGTTTCGCTGATACTGAATGTCACTTAACCAACGCAAAAATTTGTCTTGACGACGTTTTTCGCCTTTTTTCACCATAATAGACATTTCTTGATAATCGGATGGCGACCCAATGCCATAAATACAGCTAACACTCGCTACAATTATTGTATCGCGACGCGTTAAAAGCGCACTCGTAGCCGCATGACGCAATCGGTCGATCTCTTCATTGATTTTGCTATCTTTTTCAATATAGGTGTCACTACTGGCAATATATGCTTCCGGTTGATAATAATCAAAATACGAAACAAAATAATGAACCTCGTTTTCGGGAAAAAATTGCTTGAATTCGCTATAAAGCTGCGCCGCCAAAGTTTTATTGTGTGCCAGCACCAACGTTGGCACCTGACGGTTTTGAATAACATTGGCCATAGTGAAGGTTTTACCACTGCCAGTAACACCTAGCAGTGTCTGTTCTTTCTCACCATTTTCTAATCCATTTATAAGAGTGCTTATGGCCGTTGGCTGATCGCCAGTAGGCCGATAAGTAGAATTAAGCTTGAATGGGTTTAGCACTGCTGTCATTGAGCTATTATAACACTAAAAGCCATCTTGCATCTTGACTGTTGAAGGGGTGGTTTTTAAATGATTTATTGCGCAACACAACGAACAGCGAAACCACCGTATTTTCCATCGTTATAGCTAACGGGCGTAGACTCTGTATTGTAAAAACCTAGAAGAAACGCATTAGTTACTGAACTTTGGGTTGAAGACCAATATCCACCCCTATTTCCTTGATTA
>JAGOZV010000005.1 GCA_018064165.1 Candidatus Saccharimonadota bacterium | reverse complement strand
TATCTTCTAGCGCGTGCGCTAGTGTTATTTGATCTGTGTATTCTAAATCTACGCCAACTGGGATTCCTCTTGCTAGACGACTCATTTTAATAGAAAGTTGAGCGTCTTTAATATATTTTTGAATAAACAAAGATGTTGATTCGCCTTCTACGCTTGCATTGGTGGCGATAATTAGTTCTTGTACGTCATCTTTTTTGATACGAGAAATAAGCTCGGGAATATGAAGTTGCTCTGGGCCAACGCCATCTATTGGGCTAATCGCTCCACCAAGTACATGATATGTACCTGCAAATTTTCCTGTTTTTTCAAGTGCAACGATATCTAGTGGTTCTTCTACTACGGCAACAACGGTTTTGTCGCGATCGGGATTAGTGTAAAGTTCCGACATTTCTTCGTCGGCATTAATTAGGGCAAAAGTTATTGGGCAATACTTAACTCCAGGGTGTAGCTTGCTTAGCGCTTCTGCAATTTTTGTACTATTCTGAGGGTTCGTGCGTAAAAGCGAATAAGCATAGCGCTCGGCCGTGCGAACGCCTACGCCTGGTAGTTTACCTAACTCATCTATAACTTGAGTTAAAGCTGTTGGAAGGATATTTGCCACAAACAATTGTTAGCTTAGACTATAAACCTAAGTTGCCTAACCCGCCCATTAAAGGTTTCATTTTTTCAGCAGCAACTTCTTGCGCTTTAGTAAGCCCGTCACGAACTGCAATTTTAATCCAGTTTTCAAGCTCTTCAATATCGTCAAAGTCGATTAATTCGGTGTCTAGCTTAACGCTCTTTACTTTCATTTCGCCTGTGATTTGTACAATTACTGCACCATCGCCTGCAGAAACTTCAATAATTTCTTTTTTTAAATCGCTTTGCGCTTTACGTAACTGATTTAGTGTTTTCATTTGGTCTAAAGCCATTAGTTTTCTCCCTTTTCTAATTTCTTAATCTTATTAATTATATCACTTATTATCCGTTTTAGTGAAGACGTAAAACCTGTCGGCGGATCGATAGTTTGCATTAGTAATTATTTCAGAAAGCTCAAAGCCTTCGGGTGTTTGTGGTCTACCACTTCGAGTAGCTGTAAAATTTGTATCACTAGGAATTTCGGTAACAATAGTTAACTGGTTGTTGTGACGTGCCAATACATTATAAAAAGGTTGCTCTTCTTTCGAAACTAAAATTGTTTTTGAATCTTTTGGCAACAAAGATATATCTTGAGAGAAGTAGCTGGTAATAGCTGGGTTGTAGCTATAGCCGTAAATGTAATTTTCTAAACCAACTAAAACCACAGAGCTAATTAGAATAATTATTGGAATTAAACCTACTACTCGTGCGTATGGATTTAGTGGAAAAAGCCTATACCAATATGTTAATACAGATGAAAGACCCATTGTTAAAAGTAGTACTAGTGGTATGAATAAAACGTTTGTGTTTAGCGGATGAATGATGGTTGGAATAATTAAAAGTAATCCCCAGGTGGCAATTACATAACTTCGCGCAGTTTCCCTAGTTTTAATTAGCTGAACAATACCTATGATAATTAAAATAATGGCTGTGATGTTGAATGTAATATAGGCTGCAGATATATCGCTAGCATTAATAAAATTAAAATAGTGATGGAAAAGAAAACTTAAATTTTCTGGAATATTGGGCCAACCAGCTGGTGCTCCCAATAGCGAAAGAATAAGTGATGGTTTATAAATAACAGAAATTAATAGTGGCAGAAGAAGAACTCCACCTACACTTAAAGAAATTGCTACGTTTCGTCGATTCATTTTTTTAATTAAATGACGCAAATGAGGATGTGTTGAAACGGCTAAAGCAAGAGCAATTAATATATAAATACTTAACGGCGCATATAGGCTAAGTGCAATAACGACGGCTAGTAATATTTTGTAGACTAACCGATTATTAATATTTTTAGATTGAATAAGCTTTATGCTTAGAACTAATGTCCAGACTGACCAAAATAAATACATAATGTCGGGTGTGCCAGCTTGTGCAATCATTAAGAACTGACCGGTAGTGATAATAATTGTGGTAGCTAAAATAGATAAACTTGGTTTGAACCAAATTCGTAGTAACATAATTAAACCAACAACCGTTCCTAATGCCGCTAATAGCGAAGGCAATTTAATGGATAAAGTTGAAACGCCGAAAATAGCTAAACTAATGTGTTGAAAAATGTGATACGGCAAATTGGTTATAGCGAAACTAGACAAATCAGAGAAGCTCAATGAGTTGCTTGTAACGACAGACGCCATTTCTTCTTGAGTTAGCCCGCCTGGCAAATTTAAACTAGCAAAAAGCAGAATAAAGCTGAAAACTAAAGCTAATAGCGAATAGCCAATAATGTAACGATTTTTATAGAAGAATGATTTGTCAAAACGAAGGCTTTTCATGCTAAAATTACTCCTGATGACTTTTATCTAAATTTTGGAATCGTAGTTGCTTAGGATCGAAGTAAAGATCTATTCTGCCGGTAGGACCATTACGGTGTTTAGCCAGATGTAATTCAGTAATATTACCCTTTTCGCTTTCGGGGTTATAGTAAGCTTCTCTGTAAATAAACATGACAATGTCGGCGTCTTGTTCAATGGAGCCAGATTCGCGGAGGTCGGCAAGTTGTGGAATTTGCGGATTACGAGATTCTACAGAACGAGAAAGTTGGCTTAAAGCAATAACCGGCACATTTAATTCACGGGCAATTAATTTAAGGCCCCGAGATATTTCGCTGACTTCTTGAACACGATTGCCGTCGGTTCGTTTATTTGCTTGCATAAGCTGTAAATAGTCTATGACAATTAAACCAAGGGGCTGATCGTGAGCGGCACGCCTTGCCTTTGTACGCATTTCTAAAACTGACATGCCTGGCGTATCGTCTATATATATTGGCGCCTCGGCCATTTCCCCCATAGCATCTGAAAGTTTTTCAAAATCGTCTCCCGATAAATTACCTGTACGAATATTCCAGGCATCAATGCCCGAAGCTTCTGCCAACATACGATCTACTAGTTGTTCTTTACTCATTTCTAGGCTAAAGAATAGAACCGGAAGTTTAGATAAATTGGCAACGTTGTAGGCAAGATTTGTTACTAGAGTGGTTTTTCCCATAGCAGGACGAGCAGCTAAGATTATTAAGTCGCTTTTTTGCAGACCAGCTGTCATATTATCTAGATCAACAAAACCTGTACGCACACCACGAAGTTGGCCTTTGTTCCTTGAAAGCTCTTCTATTCTGTCAAAACTTTCTTCTAAAATGCTTTCTATGCTTGAAAGGTCTTGTTTTAGCGATTGATCGCTAACTGAAAATAGCTCAGACTCTGCTTGTCCAAGTAATTCTTCGGTATCTGTTTCTTCGTCGTAAGCGGCTTCGACGATTTCTCCGCCAGCTTTAATTAAACGGCGCCTAATAGCTTTTTGTGCAACCATTTCCGCATATGCGCTGGCGTTTGCGGCGGTTGGTACATAATTTGTAAGCTCGGTTAAGTAAGAAGAGCCACCAATTTCGTCCAGATGATTAAATTTTTTGAGTTCATCTGTTAAGGTAAGAAGGTCTACCGGCCGATGCTTCTCGAATAAGCTTAGAACTGATTCGTAAATTAAACCATGCTTTGGGTCGTAAAAATCTTGAGGTTTAACAAACTCTGTTGTGTCGGCTAAAACATCTTCATTGATTAGAATTGCGCCCAGCAAGCTTTTCTCGGCGTCAAGATTTTGTGGGGGAACCTTAGTCCCTTGTTTTTTTGCAGTTGCCATTATATGTTTACCTCTACAGATTCTCCACCGCCCATAATATCTGCTATTCTTTCTAGATCGCCCTTAAGAGGAGGGCCAGACGGCACGGTTTCTATTGTTATCTCGCTAAAACCGGCTTCCGCTAAGATTTCATAAAGTTTAGACAAGTACTTGGGGCTGTCTAGCTTTTTCTTGTTGAATTTAGTTGCAGTGTATAAAACAAGTTTGTTATTTTTTGGCGTAAATTCGTGTTTGCATTTTGCTACGATTCCGCTAAGTGCAATTTGTTTCTCCTTAACTATACTGATTATTTCTTCCCAGTTAAAATCTTCGGGGTTTTTTGTAGGAGTATTTATTTTTTTAACTGGAAGTTCTTTAATAACTGCCGCAGGAGCTGCTACTAGCGACACGGTTTTTGGCTTAACTGGTGGTTTTTCCAAGCTCTCCTTTTGGTTGAACAAACTTAAAATTGTAAATAAGCGAATATCTAAGAAACTTTCTTTTTTGTTTAATTTGCTTAATTCTGAAAGAAGATCAATAAGTTCTGGCTGATTTTCGGACTGTTTTAATGCCTGATTTATTAGTTGATCAAGTAAGGTGGCGCCATATACGCCCTGATGTGATAAATCATTTAATAAAGATTTAATTTGTGCGAAATCTCCGTTTATTGAAGCGTCTATTAAATTTTTTATGGCGCTAACTGGTGCTAGCCCTAATACTTCTGTAACTAAATTAACTGTAATTTTTTCAGTTTTTTCCCCTGAATGCCCAAGCGAAGAGATTTGATCTAGTAGGCTTAAAGCATCGCGCATGCCGCCATTAGCTTGGTTGGCTATAATATTCAGTACTTCTGGCTCTACCGAGATTTTTTCTTTCTTCGCTATATAATTAAGTTGTTCAGAAATTACATCTGCCGGAAAATTTCTAAAAGCAAAATGCTGAGTGCGACTAATAACTGTGGCTGGAAGTTTATCTGGATCGGTTGTAGCAAGAATAAATACTACGTGTGCGGGTGGTTCTTCAAGGGTTTTAAGTAAAGCGTTGAATGCAGAGCGAGACAGCATATGCACTTCGTCGATGATATAGACTTTCTTGGGTGCGCCTACAGGAGCAATTTGCGCTTTTTCGCGTAAATCGCGAATATCTTCAACACTGTTATTGCTGGCGGCGTCTATTTCAATGATGTCTAGGCAAGTTTCGCCCGGATTTATATTGTTAATGTTGTTGGCTAAAATGCGAGCAACAGACGTTTTGCCGACACCTCTTGGACCGGTAAATAAGTATGCATGGGAGATTTGATTAGCGTCAAGAGATTTTTTCAGAATTGAAACAATGTGGTTTTGCCCCACAATCTCATCTAATGATTGACTACGATATTTTCTGTATAATGCTTGCGCCATAAAACCTCTAATAACTCTATTTTACGCTAAAAAGCCTAAACAATCTAGAGCGCGGCTTCAACGGCTGCCCAGGTTGCATCTGGGTTGTCGCTAGGCACAATAATTGTAACCTGCGAACCTTCTAAAAGTTTAAAATATGTAACACTAGCAAGTAGAATGCGATATTCTTTACCGCCCGCTTCTACGTAATATGTTCCGTCGTGTTGAGTTAGCGTGCCAATAATTTGTTTTCGCTCGATTTGATTAATTTGTTTGTAAATGAAACGACCGTCGTCGGCAATTGTAAGTTTAAGAATGTCGCCCTCTACCAACTTAGATTTACTGGCGTAGTTTACAGGCACTGGATATTCTTTTCCATCGGCATCGATGAATTTTTGGCCGTCAAAAACGCCTTCTATGACTTTTCCAACCGGTGCGTCGCCAGTGGTTGCTCGTGGTGACAAGCTTTGTAGTTCGTCGCCAGCTACGCTTATTAATAATTCTCTGGCTGCAGCAAGATTAACTTCAGCTTCCTGTAATAAGCTGTGTAATCTTTTTACTTGTTTTTCTGGTAATTCAGACATGGTCCCCGCATTCCTTTGTCTATTTTTGTAATAATACTCTATTAATATATACCAGTTTAGAATTAATTTGTCAATTTTTCTTTTATCCACAGCTAAAACAGAGGTTGGTGCTATTGTGTTGTATTTTTTGCTAAAACAAATACCCGCCAATTCGACGGGTATTGAAGTAAACAATTTATCAATCTATTTTTAAATTAAACTAATTCTACAGTTGCGCCAGCTTCTTCTAGAGCTTTTTTAGCAGCTTCGGCGTCATCTTTGCTAACTTTTTCTTTAATAGCAGATGGTGCGTTGTCTACAAGAGCTTTTGATTCACCTAGTCCTAGGCCGGTAATTTCTTTAACAGCTTTGATGACAGCAACTTTTTGGCTACCAGCATCTGTCATGTTAACAGTGTACTCTGATTTTTCTTCTTCAGCAGGTGCGCCACCTTCTGCAGGTGCAGCAGCTACGGCTACGGCAGGAGCAGCTGCGCTAACTCCCCATTCTTCTTCTAAATGTTTAACGATTTGACTCAACTCTAAAGCTGAGAGTTTATTTAGCTCGTCAACGATTTTTTGTTGACCAGCTGTAAGCTTGATTTCTGTATCAGCCATGATATTCTCCTTATTAATATAAATATTTAATAGTTACAAAATTAAATTGATTCTGCTCGCTGTGAAAGTACTTGAGCAAAACCTCTTTGTGCTCCATTTGCCACGCCCAAAAATTGAGTAAGCGGTGCAGCGATAACACTAACAACTTGTCCACGAAGTTGATCTTTAGTAGGCAAGCTAGCTAAAGCTTTTACTTCTGCTGTGTTGTACGAGGTGCCAATGCTGTCGAAACCGGCCACTAATTCTATTGAGGGGTTAGTTTTGCCAAATTTAGCTAAGATTTGTGCGGGTGCAACTTCGTCTTCGCTAGAAAAAGCATATATTAATTGCCCTTTTAGTAAAGTGGTGTCGGCATTTTTTAGGTTAGCATTATTGCCCATAGCTACCTTCACTAATCGGTTTTTAACAACCTTTATAGTGATGTTCTCTTCACGTGCCAACTTACGTAATTCTTGCATCTCTGCAACAGTTACGCCTGGGTATGAAGCAACGGCGGTACTTTTAGCGTTTGCAAAAAGTTCGTTTAATTCTGTAACCAATTCTTGTTTTTTATCGCGTGATATTGCCATAAAATCTCCTTGGTTATGATTGATAAATTGTTAAGGTCCGGACAGTGTTTTTCAAGAAACAGGAACTAAAAAAGTCTTTGGTTCTCGCACTGCCAAAGACTAGGTTTACAAATTTACATATTAAATTGAATTTGTACATTTCCTTGGTGACTGATCTGTTAATTAAAATCAGATACATTAGATGGTAATCATGGTCACTGTCTTTGGTGATGTCCACGTAGTATTATATCGTAAATACGTTATAAATACAACACTTTTGCTGAGAAGTGTACAAATATAGACATAAAAAGAAATTTATGATATAATAGATTATATAATGAATGCGGAGAAATTAATGGTGGCAGAGCCTACCTTTTCAGTTGAGTCTGTTCAAGACTCTGAAGAGGTTTTTGGCCCAAAACTAGACTCTTTATATAGGCCATGGAGCGCAACACCTTCGGGTAGTCCATATTCTAATCCTTTAGTTAAGCGACGACTAGACCGAATTTCGGCCGAAGAGGTAGATATGGTTCAATATGGATATAAGGATCCAGAGTTTAAGATGGTAGCATCCCTTGTAGAGGTGGCGTACACAATGCGAATGTACTCAAGGGCGACGAAAAATGGCGAATCTAGCCAAACTGGGCTTTATCCAGAGGCCAAAGTTTCCAAAGATATATTGAATAAAGATGAGATTGGCTTAGCTTTGCCTCACGAGCTTCTTTACATAATGTCTAAAAAAGGCATGAAAAGTAAAGAGTTAGGAAAAATAACTCACCTTTATGGTGGCGAAAATATGAAATATGCTCACGAGATGCGCCAAGAAATATTAGATCTACTTAATGACTTGGAGCTTTTGTCAGGGGTTTTGTCTGATGCTGGCAAGAAAAATTTAGCCGTTGATGATTTTAAGTATGCCAAAACCTATGAAGACCTACAGCTAATGGAAGAGTTGCTAGTTACACCAGAGGGGGTTCAGAACGTTAAGACGATGGACTCGTCTGACCATACGTATTTCAGAGTTGCCGCACGAGATTGGACTGCTCCCTCTGAGGGACAAAAGATTATTATGCTGAAGCGAAAATCTCGATTAGGGGCAATAGGAGATTCAGAAATAATCTTACGAACTTCGTTTATGGTTAATTTAGATGAAATTTCATCAAATATAAACAGTAAGGTTTTGAGTAGGGTTAAGCGAATGGAATATGATGAAGACTGGAAAGAAAAAATTATTGACGAAAAAACAGGATTAATCCCTGAAATTGAAAGAATTGGCCTTGAAGAAGATCCATATAGTTTAGTTTTAGTGTCATCTACTGTTTATGCAAAAAATTGCACAGTAGAAGGGGCAATCGACAGATTAAACGAAGAAAAAATGAACAAAAGTAAGGTTTGGAACCCTACTTTAGGCATATTTACTTAGTATTTTTGGGCAACCCTTGTATTTTTTTGGGTTTTCTTCGCTCGTCTTTGTAAGCTCTTGGCAGCATCATTTCTGGGCGCCAAGACTTTTTTAGTTCACTTAGGTTATCGGTGTGTTGATATTTGCCACTCATGCCATTACGGCCTTGACTGTAGCTGCCTTCTACGGGGCCTGTTGTATGAAATATAAGTTGGCCAATCCGTTCGCCCACTGGTAAAACTACAGATTCGTGCTTATTAAGATTGTAAATTTCAAGAGTGATACGATTAATATATCCAGGATCTACCCAGCCGGCATCAAAGCAAACTGCTACGCCATTTCTTCCCCAACTAGAGCGAGATTTTACTTCACAGGCTCCGCCTTCTGCCCTTATGCCCACAAACTCGTGGGTATGCGCTAAAATTCTTTCTCCTGGTTTTAAGACAATTACCGGATGATCTTCTGGTATGTTTTTTAACAAAGAAAAACCGCTTTCTTCGGCCCATTCTTTATGCGTTTTCGCCTTAAGAGGTCCTTTAAAATAGCGGTTAACTTCTTCTTCGTCAAAAGGGTTATAAATTGCCGAGTTAGAATTTGCTTCTTGCTGATAATAATAGTGTCCAAGGGTGAAGTCAAGACTAGCCTCGGAAATGTTTTCGGAGTTATAGGGTTCGCAAACAATAACACCATTTTTAATTGCTTCTTTAATTTGCGTGTTACTGTAAACACTCACCCTATTACCTCCTAAAAAATTAAATGTTTGTAGATTCTACCTTAATTGCTGGACCTTGTGTCGTTGTTATGGTTATAGATTTAACAAATACACCTTTTAGTGACGCAGGCTTATGGCTATTTAAGCTACTTAAGAATGTTTGTACGTTTTGGTTAAGCTTATCTTTGCCGAACGAAACCTTGCCTATGCCTAGGTGAATTATTGATTGCTTGTCGATACGATATTCTACTTTTCCCGCCTTGGCATCTTTAATAGCTTTTGTTAAGTTTGTTGTAACTGTACCAGCTTTGGGGTTAGGCATTAAGCCACGTGGGCCAAGCAAGCGAGCAAATTTAGCTAGCTTTGGTACATATTGTGGTGTAACAATTAAAACATCAAAGTTTAAAACTTCTTTTTCGAGTTGTTTCAAAAATTCATCGTCGCCAATAATATCTGCACCAGCTTTTTTAGCTTCTGCTAGCTCAGACTCTGGTGCAAAAACAGCTACGGTAATTTTCTTACCTGTACCGTTTGGTAGCTGTACAGTCGCACGAATATTTTGATCGGCTTGACGAGGGTCTACGCCCAGTCGGGCATGAATTTCAACAGTTGCATCAAATTTAGATGGACTAGTTTTTGTGGCTAGTTCAATAGCTTCGTCGATGGTGTAATACTTGTTTTCTTCAATTTCTTTAGCAGCTTTTTGATAAGCTTTGCCTCGACGCTCTATGAGTGGACGTGTAACAGGTTTTGGGCCTTTTTTAATGGCAGCTTCTTCGGCGCCTTCCTGAGGCGTTGTATCTCCTGCTTCTTTACGAGCTTCCTTTTCTGCCTTGGCTTCTGCCTCGGCCAAAGATTTTGCACTACGTTTACCGGCTTTTGCGGCAACTTCTTTCTCAACTTCAACTAAAACTTCTTCTTTCTCAACTACGACTTCTGCAATTGGCTCGATTTCAGTTTTTGCTTCTGAAATAGCTAACTCAATTTGAGCGATAGTATTCTTTTCGTTAACATTAAGACCAAGGTCTTTTGCTTCTTTTAGTAAATCGGCTTTCTTTGCCATTATGTAATCCTTTCTGTGGTTTTAACGCGCTTTTTGGCGCTCCCATCATTGATTTTTAATTTATGTTATTCTGCAATTTCTACACCCATTGAGCGAGCAGAACCAGCAACAACCTTTTTAGCGCCTTCTAAGTCGATAGCATTTAACTGCTCCATTTTAGCGTTAGCGATTTCCTCTAGTTGTGCTTGAGTTAGTTTGCCTACTTTGTCGGTGTGGGGTTTTGCACTACCCTTTTTAATACCAGCTTTCTCGCGAATCATGTCGTCCACTGGCTGACCTAAAGATTTCCAGGTGAATGTGCGATCTTCGTAAACTTTTAAGTGAACGATGACGTCCTTGCCTTGCATGTCTTTAGTTGCTTCGTTGAATGGATTAATGAAATCCATCATGTTTAAGCCCCATTGACCCAAGGTTGAGCCAACTGGAGGTCCAGCGGTTGCACGACCAGCTGGAATACGTAACTTTAAGTTACCGATAACTTTTTTTGCCATATTCTAATTTACCTCTTTTTGAATTAGTTAAGTTTTTTCGTGCGTAACAGATTAATTATATCATAAAAGACGTTAAAACAAAATAGTAAAATTGCTTATATAAATTATTTGCCCCACAGACTTTCTTGAACGCAAATTGCGTAAGACTAGCCTGTGGGGCGTATTTGGCCTAGCGTCGCCAGTTCATGAGTCAGGAGCTGGTGTGTGATGAGTTGTGGTCAAATTCTTCGTGAGCGTCGTCTATTGACGCTTGAGTTTCATCCACCAACTGTATTGTCTGCCAAATCACCACAGCGATCGCAGCTCCACAGAAAATTACGACACCACCCGTTACAAGTGCTATTCTTTGAATTATATTCATTTCGCCTCCTAGGCAATATCAAGACTACACTGTGTAGGCCATATCTTTATTGTATCATAATATTAACAAAAAAGCAATAGACGCGTTGTAATTCACGCTTTTAAAACATATGAAATAGCATAGAATTCTGCAGAAACTTTAATTTCTTACATTAAACTCATCAAGGATGGGAGGCTTGTTGCTTAATGCTTTATTTATAATATTTTCTACTGCAGGTGCGAGATTTAAATCTGTAAGATTGTCTGAAGAGATCCATTGTGTATTTTCTTCTTCAAAATTCTTAATTGTTTTTGTATGAAAAATATGAGCTAACGTAGAGCTTTGCACTAAGTCTTTAGAGAATACTCGAATATAGCAATCACCTACGTGCTTTAGTTGAGACTCGTTAATATTTAAATTCAACTTTTCAAGGGCTTCCCTTTTTGCGGCCTGTAGCGTGCTTTTGTCTTCTATATGAGTTTTACCGTAAGGTAAAGTCCATGTATTGATGTAGGGCTGTTTTACGCGTTTTTGCAAAAGTATTTCATCTTGATTGTTCTGCAAGACTAGCATGGTAATAATTTTTGATTGAGTACGAAAATTGAGCTTTTTAGAACTAATCCTATCTACGTAAACCAGACCTTTTTTGCTTAACGTATATCCAAGCTCAGACTTATTGATCCAATCAGATTTTATTAAAGAGTTTAAGTGGTAACTGTATAAGTTCGTGTCAACCTTAGGTGGGCGCAAGTCGCGAAAACGAGCATATTCAGTATAAGTTAACACGTTTAAAATGTGTTTCTGAATGTGGTGTTTTGGTGGATTAACATCAAACATATTTGAGTCAAATTATACTAGCTAGTTTTAAGTTTTACAACTATTTATAATCTAAAATATGAAAAATAAATAGTGATATGGAGGACGTATGGAGAAGCTGTCTAATAATGAAGTAAAGAAGACAATTGAGTCTACCGCTGGAGCAGGATTTACAGATTGGAAAATTAGGGCCAGTGAAATGGGCAATAAATTATTATTGAATACTTTGAAAAATCTTGATCGTGAACCGGCCAATGACGGAAGAAACGCTCATCATGTTATATTAGACAAGTTGAAAGAGCTTAATTTGCCTACAGAGGATTGTTTATTCATAGAACTTAAAGACTTCCTTGACGATCCTTATGAGAAACTAGAGAAAATTCCTAGTGGAGACTATTATTTTACATCTATTGAACCGGGAAAGCATTTAGCTAATACTAAGAATAAACAAGACGTAATTGATTTTGTACGGTCATATTATGAAGACCTGTTACCCGAACAGCAAAATGAATATAAGGAGATTTTTATAAGTCATAACGGAGATGCTGTTATGAGTGGTCATATTATAGTAAGCAATGATGGCATGCCAAACAGTTTATATGCAGAGTTTACAGTCGGTAATTTTAACGCTTTTCATCGGGGATTTACGTCACCAGAAATAATCTTAGAACGTGAATATAAAAATCAGTGGTCATTTTGTGGCCAGCTTGATCCTGGTAATGAAGACTGGCGAACTCTTGAAGAATTTGATTGTTCTGGAGATTTTAGGATGAGCCGTTTAATAATGGCTGAATTAATTAATCAATCTATAATACATCTTCCACAAGACGACGGAAATATTTTACCCGGAACATATGAAGTTTTATTCGAGAGAAAATATGAAAATCAGATTTCACCAGTGTTCATTGAGGCGGTAGTTTAAACTTTTTTAACTTGAAGCGCATCTAGTTCTACAGGCGTATCGCGGCCAAACATACTAACAAGCACTTTAATTTTACCTTTTTGAGTATCGATTTCACTAACAGAGCCGTCGAAACCTTTAAATGGCCCGTCTACAATGCTAATAACTTCGCCTTCTGTAAGGTCTATACTGTGCTTAGGGTCTTCTACTCCCATGCGTTTACGGATCTTTTTAATTTCATTCTCTGAAACTGGTGTAGGCTCGGTTGTGGTGCCAACAAAGCCAGTAACGCCGGGTGTATTGCGAACAATATACCAGGTTTCGTCTGTTAGTTCCATTTCTACCAGTGCGTAACCCTGGAAGATTTTCTTTTCAACAATTTTACGTTTACCGTTTTTAATTTCAATTTGCTTTTCTTTGGGCACAATAACGTCAAATATTTTATCGGCAATATCTACGTTATTAATGCGCTGACGAATACTGTCGGCAACTTTTTCTTCGTAACCACTATAAGTGTGAATTGCATACCACTGCCTAGATGAGTCGTATCGTGTTTTGGATTTTGTCATAATTATTACCTCGCTAATAAAATATTAAATAATTCTTGGAAAAGGATGTCTATTAATAGAACTACAACCATAAAGAATGCCGTAAATACAAGAACTGCTATAGTTAAGCTCCATGTGGCTTTTCTGTCTGGCCATTGTACCTTTTTCAGCTCTTGCCATGAGCCCTTGAAATAGTTGCCAAGCTTTTTGAAGAAGCCCTTGTTATTTTTTCTAGGCTTAGCGCTTTTACTTATCTCGTTTTTTTTCTTCGCTGCGCTTTTATTCTCGGTTACATTTTTTTTCTTTGGAGCTTTTTCTTTTTTTGTAGAATCATCGCTTGCAGTTATGCGAGTGATGTTGGTGGAATTTTTGTTGTTCTTGCTTGAAGCCATAGGTTCTCCCAGTTACCAATTTAAAAAGTCTGCTATGCAGACTGTCAAGTATATTATAGCACTAATAGGTAGAATTTATCAATCATTTTATTTTTTACTGCCGTTATTCTCTACTTTATGAGCCGGAAGTTCAAAGAAGAATGTAGATCCATGGTTCATTCTGCTGGTGAGTTTAAGCCAAGTCCCCATTTTGTCAGCTAATTGTGCTGATAGGTAAAGCCCCAATCCGGTGCCGCTACTCTCTCTTGTGCGATAATCTTCACTGCGATAAAACTTATCAAATATTTTTTCGCGTTCGCTTCTTGATATGCCTATGCCGGTATCTTGTACGGCAAACTTAATGAGGTCATTCTTTCTAGTTATTTTTATGGTTACTGATCCGCTTTGGGTGTATTTTATGGCGTTAGAAACAAGGTTTTGCATTAACTCTTCCAAATACAAACGGCTTGTAAAAACTGAGCCCAAATGTCCTGGCATGTCTAAGTCTAAAGTAAGACCTTTTTCGTTAGCCGAGGTTGTATATTTTTGCAAAATCTGAAAGCCTAATTCTCTTACTATAATTGATTCTGGCTCGTTCATGACGTCTCGTTGAGCTCGCGACAAAGTGCTTAGGTCGTTAATTAAATTAGCTAAATACAAAATTTGAGTATGGGCCATTTCTATAGACTCTTTGGCTGCAGCCTTTGGCACTTTTGGGCTATCAAACAATATGCTAGCATTAGAGATAGCGCCTTCAGCTACAGTTACAGGAGTGCGAAGTTCATGAGAAACTACACTAATAAATTCATTTCGTTCATCGTCTAAGGATTTCTCTTTTGTAACATCTCGGAAAATTAAAATGTAACCGTCGAGATCGTCTTTTTGCTTTGTTTTTGCACCATAAGCCTGACGAATTGGGGCAAAAGTTACTTCAAACCTTAGCATTTCGCCGTCTTCCGATTTAAATAGTAAATCGTCACAGGTGGTGTTGGTTTTGTAAGATGTAAGCTGCTTAAGAATGTTAATTGGTTTTTTATCTAAATTGTATAAAGGAAATACTTTAGCTATGTTCTTGCCGATTAAGTCTTGGTTTGTATTTAGTAGCCACATACTAGCTGCGTTAAATACCCTTATATTTCCGTTTGTATCTGTACTTATTATGCCGTCAGACTGATTATTAATAATAGACAACAACCGGTTTCTTTGAAGTGTTTCTCTTGTTTTAGAATTATGCAGTTGCTGTCTGGCGTCGTTTTGTGCGCGTGACAAAATAACAATAACATAGCTTGCTGTTAATACAGCGATATACGTAGACACTTCGTAAGCTAGCGTGGCTGAATTTAACGAAGAGGTTAAGGCCGTATTTACGGTTAATGTAAACAATAAACTTATAAGGCTTAAGGCTAAACCAATTTCTTTGTATCTAATGTAAGAAGCTAACGAAAGTAATATCCAGAAAGATATAAAAGGCGCCATTTCTTTGTACATAGTAAGAATAGAGAGCATGGCAAGTAGATGATATAGAATAAGAACAATTTTTGGGTATTTATTACTAACAAACTGAGCACAGGCTAGTGCAATCCAGGCAATAGAAAGGGCGAAGAATTTTAAAATTTCGGGAGTGGTGGTGCTAGGATTAAAAAACTGTAAAATCGCACCAAACATAACTATAAAAATTGGCACGACGAAGCCGAGCACTCGCATAGGTTTTATTAAGCTTTTATTTAATTTATTCCCACCAATCATTTCTATAAATAGTATATCACGCAAATCAATTAGTTCGTTATATATTTGGACTTTCATTTTTCAATAAACGACGATGTGTTTTGTAATTTGGATCTATAGATTCAACAATTTGCCAGAAGCTTGTACTATGATTCATTTCTTTGGTGTGAGAAAGTTCGTGTGCAATAACGTAATCTATAAGTTCAAACGGCAATTTCATCAATGCAATATTTAGGGTAATCCTGCCATCGTTTCTGCAGCTGCCCCATCTACTACTAGCGTGCGAAAATTTTACATCGCTATACGAAAAACCATGTTGTTTGGCAATATAGTCTAAT
Source organism: Candidatus Saccharimonadota bacterium (assembly GCA_018064165.1). Classification (GTDB taxonomy): domain Bacteria; phylum Patescibacteriota; class Saccharimonadia; order Saccharimonadales; family Saccharimonadaceae; genus JAGOZV01. The sequence continues at coordinate 2,935 of JAGOZV010000005.1, read as the reverse complement.
CGTCTTGGTAGATGCCCTTTGGCTTCTTTGCGTAAAGCTTTAATTATAATTGGACGCAACTCATCTATAACCTCGGCGTCGTTTAGATCAAGCGCATTAGGAAGATGTACTGTTATAATATTATTCTTAATGGTAATGCCAAGTTTTGAAGCTGGTAAAGTAATTAAGCTATGGCTTTTTCCAATTAAAGACCCATTTTTATAAATCACATTGGGGGTTGAGTCTGCGATTAATTCACGAAGTTGTTTTTTAGATTGTTTTATAAAATTTTTTATAACGAAATTTGGAGCATATGTTGGCGCAGATATACGTAAACTGCCATTAGGCGCGCGACGCACTTTAATACTACTTGCAGACGGATATTTTCTAACGACTATTTTTCCAAATTCTGGATCGTTAATGATTGACATTTATTTAATTTGTAATTTATTTACTACATTTCGTGTTTGGCTTGAAGGAAGATGCTTACCGCTTATAACAATTTGCCTTTCCTTTTCGTTTGGAGCGGTAAATTTTCGGACTAATTTTTCAAAACGGTCTGAAGACATTGGCTGATAATTTTTAGAAGAAGTTGTGGCTCGCCTGCTGGCGCTTTCGATATCGGTTTGTACCCAAACGATAAGTGGAGTATAGCCAAAAGCATGAGCAAGCTTAGCTATATCGTATCGGGATATTCGTGTGTCGCTATAACCATCGTAAATAATATGATTTTGAGTTTTTAACAATTCATTTAAATTAGATAGATTTAATCGCTGGACAATTGTTTGTTCGTTGTCGGAATAATCTGGCTTCTCAAAAAGAATTTGTGTGGTGTGAGTGTTGCTTATTAAAGGTAAACCGTATGTATTTGAAAAATGATCAGCGAAATAAGTTTTTCCTGCACCCGGAATACCAGCCATAATAAATAAGTGTGGTTTAGTAAGGTTTAATTGTTTCATATGTTATAGTATACACGATTGACTGATATAAATGAACTAAAGACGGTTAAAATACGTTAAACCTAATATAATCCATATTATACAAATGGCAGCCGTAATGGCTGTAAATAAAGGAAGACCTAGTAACATTATCAACGGCATAGACATAGCCGTAACAATACCTCCGCCCATAAAAGGCTCAAATAAAAGTTGTTTATAGCCAAAGCTTTCCATGGCGTTGGTTTTGTCATGAGGATCGGCGATTTTTACAAACAACAAGCCTGTAGCGGTTTGCCCCATAGACTGGGCCATGTTAACAATGCTATTTTGAAACCAGTTCTTCTTAAATATTTTTGGCCCCAAGGTGACAAAAACAATCAATATCCAAACAATCCCACTAATTGATAAGATTAGAAAGGCTGGTAAATGTGTGCTGAAAAAATCTAACTTCATTGTTGCAATAGCGCTTATAATTAGAATAGATAACGCCGTAGAACTAATTAACTCAACGGCTGGTCTAGAAACTTTGAAGCCAAATTTAGACCAAATTTTTTGAGCTATCATTCCCCCAAACATACATAGGGTGAATGCTGGTAAATAATTAAAAATTATAATATTATTTTTTCCCCACGTTAAGTTTTCGAACTCTATTAGAAGCTTATGAAGGAGTAGACCAATAGCTACTGCCAAAATTACCAGCAGTAAGCTTGAGAAAAATTCTTTTGACGCAAAGTGTTTGCGCAAAGAAATGCCTTGCTTTTTAAGGTCTGTAATAATTCGACGATGATAAATTAATTGCCGCACGTTGCGATATTTGACAGTTTTTATATAACCCTTTTTTCGACCCCACGCAGTAAGAATCAACCCACTAATTAATGCTGCATTTAAGCTTAATGTTGCCATGGCTACAGCCATTTGATAGCCAACTTCAAAGTTTAAACTGTTAAATACAGGCTCAAGGCCAGATGCGGTGCCGTGGCCTCCTTCAAAGCTTATTTCAATTAATGCGGCTGCAAGTGGAGTTGTAGAAAAAAGTGGAATAAGAATAAATAATGTTACTAGGCCACCTATGGCATACTGACCCCAGGCTAGAGTTTGGCCAAAAGCAGCCTGAGGTGCAGCCATTTTCCAAACTTCCTTTAAGGGCACTAAATTTCGTCCTAAAAATAGCGATGCGAAAACTACGTTAATTAATAACCCAGGTAGTCTTGCCCACTCGCTGTAAAAACTGGAAGAAAGTTGCCATTCTGGAAAATGATGCCCAGCAATTTGTGGGCCGAATATCAACAGAATTAAGCCGCCAATTAATGATGCCGGCAAATACCATTTGTTTATAAAAGGTAGTTTAACGATGATGTATCCTATTAGAAGTGATAAAAGGATGATGCCGATACTAAGAAGAAATTGAATTCCGGTCATGCTTACCATAATAACGTGCAAGCCATTTTTTTTCTAGTTCAAAAAATGTTCCATCTTTTATGCTTTGACGAATATCATCTACTAATTTAATAATGAAATATTCGTTATGAATTGACAATAGTGTGCCAGCCAAGCTTTCTTTTGCGCGAAACAAATGCTGTAAATACGCCTTTGTGTAGTGCTTGCAAGTGTAGCATTCGCAAGAATCTATTAGAGGCGAAAAATCTTCTTTAAATTTAGCTGTTTTTATGTTCACTCTTCCATGGTAAGTGTAGGCACCGCCGTTTCTGCCTACTCGAGTTGGAGAAACACAATCGAATGTATCGATGCCCTGCTTAACTGCCTCAAAGATGTCGTCTGGCTCGCTAATGCCAAGAAGGTGCTTGGGTTTATTTTGGGGCAAAATATTATTCACCCAGCTAACAATTTCACCTAGTTGAGTTTTCTCTAGTGCTCCGCCAATGCCGAAACCGTCAAAATCTAACTTACCCATAAACGTTGCGGCTTCTTCTCGTAGATCTTTATATTGCGCCCCCTGAATTACTCCAAACAACGCCTGGTACGGTTTGTCGGGGTTTTCATTGCGCAATCGCTGAACT
>JAGOZV010000038.1 GCA_018064165.1 Candidatus Saccharimonadota bacterium | reverse complement strand
CTGGAAAGACCTTTTTTCTGATTGCTTAAGCTCGGGACGAAGTAGCTATATAAACAAGTCTGACGTCAGGGCTGCGGTAGCTACTCTTAGTAAAAAAGACAGAGACGAAATTAGCGCCAGGGGTCAAGCAGCTGCAGGTAGAACAGAAAGTGAAATCGAAAGGGCAAAAACGAAAGAAGAGTGCGAAACTGCCGGAGGGGAGTGGGATGATAGCGCAGGATGCTCAGATCCAAACGCAACTTCTTCTTGTGAGATAGAAGGAGGCTTAGGCTATATTATTTGTCCTGTGCTTAGTACTCTCGCATGGGTGGGCGATGCAGCTTATTCTTATATAGAAGAAACGTATTTAATAATGCCAGCAAGTGTATTTGTTTCTGATGGAGGGCTGTTTAAGGCTTGGCAAGTTTTTCAAAATATTGCAAACCTAGTCTTAGTATTGTTATTCCTGGTAATTATATTTTCTCAGTTAACAAGTTTTGGCCTATCAAATTATAGTTTGAAAAAAATGTTACCAAAATTAATCGCCGTTGCTATATTGATGAATGTATCTTTTATCATATGTGCTATAGCGGTTGATGTATCTAACATACTTGGTAAAAGTTTAAATGATTTTTTCGTAACTATTGCGAATAGTATAGGTGGAGAAGCATTAGGCGGGGGTACTGTGTCCAGTTCTCCACAGTCGTCTGCCGGAAACTGGACAACGTTAGTTGCTCTTGTGCTATCTGGTGGTGCTGTTGGAGTTGTCGCTTCCGGCGGAGTAGGATTGGCTTTTTTGGCTTTAGTACCAGTTTTAGTTTCTGTAGTGGTAAGTGTTTTGATGATATTCTTTATACTCGTCGGTAGACAAGTGTTAATTATCCTTCTAGTATCAATTGCACCAGTTGCTTTTGCCCTGTATTTGTTTCCGAATACGAGTAATTGGTTCTCTAAGTGGACTAAAACTTTTACTGCAATGTTGATGGTTTATCCAATGATCGGCTTAGTCTTTGGCGCTTCTGCTTTGTCGTCTGTTGTGCTTAAAGAGTCATTATCTGCTTCAGGCGATGATACAATTATGCAGATAATTGCTTCAGGTATAATGGTGATACCATTTCTAGTGGTGCCGTCTATGCTAAAGAAATCTCTCAATTCCATTGGCAATATTGGTGGTGCTTTGGGCAAAATGAATGCAAAAATGAGTGGTGGATTAAATAGTAAAATACAAGATTCTAGTTTGAATAAAAATTATAAAGCAAATTCTGAACGCCGTGCGGCAATGGCTAAATCTGGAATGGATGTTCGTGCAGGAGGCAGAAAAAACCCATTGAACTGGAAATCAAGGGTGAATAGAGGAATGATTGAAGGAGCCAAGGGAGAAAGAGGGGGTGTTTTAAATTCTGTTGGAAAAACTGCAAATTTTCTTTCCGAGGGACACACTTTAAGTAAGGGGCGCGCTTTAGATAAATATAATAGCGAGCAAATACAGAAAGTAGCGGCTGGAATGCCAGGGTGGACCAATCAGGACGGAACGCTAAAAACGGCAGATGAAATTGAAGCGGAAACAAAAGAAGCATACATAAATTCAGGTGCTGCTAATAGGAAGATTGGACAGCCCTTAACTAAAAAGCAATCGGATGCACAAATCAATTATACGGCAGCTCAGATTAACAAGAAAAGAGAGATGACGCAATATGGGGATGTAGCGAAACAGTCAAATAATTCTACTCAGAACCCTTTTTCAACCGCCCCTACATCATCAACTCCACATTCAGGTAATCCTACATCATCAACTCCACATTCAGGTAATCCTACATCATCAACTCCACATTCAGGTAATCCTACATCATCAACTTCGACTCCTGTATCGTCTGGTGGAAATCTACCGCCACCTTCATCTACACCTTAATATCAATCATCTAGCTTAATACTGTATTTCAGTAAAAATTCCATAATCTATAAGATGTTTAATCTCAACTCAGTGTGAAGCGACGTTTATTTGTGTAATGATAATAAAATAAAGGAATCGCATTCAGCATTCCTTTATTTATTAATTTATACTTTTTGGTCGGGGTGAAAGGACTCGAACCTTCGACCTCACGGTCCCAAACCGCGCGCGCTAGCCAACTGCGCCACACCCCGATAGTGTGCTTACAGGATATAATTATACATTATTTATGAATTTTAAGCTAGTACTATAAAATTTTTTACGAGGTCATGTTTAGGCGGAGTCATTTATCTGTTATAATGAATAAAAAAAGGAGATTGTTTAAGTGGAACAAAAAACTGATCAACAAGCTGTCGCTGCTCTGCCTCAAAAACAAGAAGCAGCTCCCGCTAAAAGTAAAATGTATGTAACAACAGCAATTTCTTATGTTAATGGAAAGCCTCATATTGGAAATGCAATGGATTACCTATTGGCAGATGTGTGGGCAAGGTATCAAATGCAAAATGGGCATCCAGTGCGATTTCAAATAGGTGTAGACGAGCACGGTACAAAAATTGCCACTAGTGCAAAAGCTGCAAATATGTCACCTCAAGAATTCACTGATCAAACGCACGTCAACTTTAAAGAATTAGCTAGTAAAACAGGCACAGATTACACAGATTTTATCCGAACAACCGACACCAGCCATAAAGCTTCAGTGCAATATATTTGGAAGCGTCTAAAGCCTTATATTTATAAAGCATCTTATGAAGGCTGGTACTCCGTAGGGGAAGAATCATTCGTTTCAGATAAAGTTGCTACAGAAAATAATGGTATATCACCAGATCATGGAATTCCTTACGAAAGGCTTAGTGAAGAAAACTATTTTTTCAAAGTGTCTGCGTTTTCCAGTAAAATTCGCGAAGCTATAGAAACAGATAAAATTAAAATCGTGCCTAAATTTCGCAAGCAAGAAATTTTGAATTTAATTGACGAAGGATTGGAAGATGTAAGCATTTCGCGTCCAAGAAAAAGTTTAAGCTGGGGGGTTTCGGTTCCAGACGATCCAAATCACGTTATGTATGTATGGTTCGATGCTTTGTCGAATTACTTGTCTGTCTTGGGTTATCCTCAAGATGAAACCTGGCGCGAATATTGGCCCGCAGATTTGCAAGTAGTGGGGAAGGATATTTTACGATTTCACGCAATTATTTGGCCAGCAATGTTACTGGGGCTGGGCTTGCCTTTGCCAAAAGTAATTTTAGCTCATGGCCACATTAGCTCTAACGGGCGCAAAATGAGTAAAACTATCGGTAATGTAGTAGACCCTTACGAGGTCGTAGATAATTATGGAGCCGATGCTTTCAGATACTATTTCTCTAGGCATGTTCCTACTTTAACCGATGGGGATTTCACATGGGAAAGATTTGAAACAGCCTATAATACCGAATTAAGTAATGACTTGGGCAATTTAGTGCAAAGAGTAACGGGAATGATTACACGCTATCAGGCTGGGGTTATTGGCGATGTTACGCAAAATGAACACGACATGAAAGAATATCACGATGCAATGAAAAACTATCAGTTTGACGAAGCATTAGCCTCGGTATGGGGCAAGGTTAGGGCGCTTAATCAGTATATAGATAATATCAAGCCATGGGAGATAGCTAAAAAAGTTGAAACCGATAGTGAAGCAAAAGAGCATTTAGCAGATGTTTTATCTTACATTGCGGGTGCACTATTGCAAGTAGGAGATTTATTAATGCCATTTATGCCAACCACAGCTCGTAAAATTAATGCAATTTTTGAGACTGGAGTGGTTCAGTTTGACGGCGAGCCACTTTTTCCAAAAATATACCTGCATACTGCCGACCCTCGTTCTAAAGAAATAAAAAAATAATGTTAATAGATACTCATTGTCATATTCAAGATGAAGATTATCCAATTGATAGCAATATAGTTATGGAAAACGCACTGAATAGTGGCGTAAGTAGGGCGGTCGTTGTTGGTACAGACCTAGAAAGTTCGCGTAGGGGAATAGAGTTTGCTGAAAAGTACTCAAATATAACTGGCACAAAATCAGAAGCATATGCCGTTATAGGGGTGCATCCATCTAACGCGAATTTGGACTATCAAGATTTAGAAAGCATTTACGAAAATACACCAATATCTTTACGAAAAAGAATTATTGGTGTTGGAGAAATTGGCCTAGATTATCATTACGCCGAGCAGTCAAAAAAACAGCAAATTGAAGCTTTAGAGTGGCAAATAGATTTCGCATTACGACGCAATTTATCGATTGAATTTCATGTGCGGGACGCCTTTGATGATTTTTGGGCAGTTTTAAATAATTTTAAGGTTAAAAATGCCGATATTCATTCGTTTACAGACTCTCCTAAAAATGCCGAAGAAGCTTTAGCACGTGGCTATTACATAGGGTTAAACGGCATAAGCACTTTCACGAAAATTAACTGGCAACGCGATTTATACACCTCGTTGCCCATGGGCTCAATTTTATTTGAAACGGATGCTCCTTTCTTGACTCCAGCACCATTTCGTGGTAAAATAAATGAGCCGGCTCGAATTAAGCAAATTGCTGAATATCATGCAAACGCTAGGGGAGTTTCCCTAGACGAAATTGCAGAAATAACGAGCCAGAACTTCAAAATGTTGTTTAATGTTTAAATTAAATTTTGAGAGTGACTAAGATGAGGTTATATGCGAGACAATAATATATTTAAAATGCCAGAAAAAAATGGGGCGATTGCCGAAATGGCGCCGAACCAAGTTTTTAAAGATATTTTGAAAATTCAGCAAGAAGTAGATCAAGCTAGAATTAATTACTTCGTTAACCCAGTAAATAAGAAAAACAGCATTCTTGATATTTTTAATATATTTAAAGAACCGACCTTTATGGAACAACATAAACCACCAAAAAATACAGCAGATCTAATTAACCTTGAAGCCGAAATTGGTGGAGCATTATTTAATAAAGCATGGCCGAACATTCCTCAGAAAAGTTTTTTTTATAACAATAACAATTGGTATCTGTATATAAGCGATAAAACAAATGAACAAACAACTCGTTTTTACGTGGCAGAACACGGAGCTGTAAAAGTTATAAATAATGGCCGTCATGAAGAATTACTTACTTCTGAAGAAATACAGAATTTATCGTTATCTACGAAACTATATAAACAAAAAATAGACGAAGAAATTTATAGCGAATTCGTTTTGGCCGCTTAGTAACCTCTAATGGTATAATAGATATAGTGAGTGAGGAATTTATATATTTGGATCATGCGGCAGCAACACCTATGCATAAACAGGTGATTCGTTCAATGGAACCTTATTTTTCTGAATTCTTTTACAATCCGTCTGCGTTGTACGCGCCAGCTGTCCAAGTGAAGCAAGATTATTCATTAGCAAAAAAGAAAATAGCAATTATGTTGGGCGCAAAAATTGGCGAAATTACCATAACAGCTGGCGCTACTGAATCTATAAACCTAGCTTTTTTTAATTTTGCAATGTTTAATGGCGAAGGCCACGTGGTAGTACCTTCTATAGAACACCACGCAGTACTAGAAACTGCAAAAATGTATGAAAATACCATTGTTCCTGTTAATAAAAAAGGAATCATAGAAATAGAGGCGCTTAAAAATGCCATAACCGACAAAACTACTTTAGTAAGCGTGGCTATGGCAAATAACGAACTTGGCACGCTTCAGCCAATTAAAAAAATTGCAGAATTAATATCTGAAATTAGAACAGATCGTTTGAATCGTCAAGTTAATAGACCAATCTACTTTCATACAGATGCTTCACAAAGTGCATCTCAGCTAGATATGTCGGTTAGCCGACTAAACGTAGACTTAATGACATTAAACGCCGGCAAAATGTATGGGCCGAAACAGGTTGGGCTACTTTGGGTAAAAAGTGGATTAATTTTAAAACCACAAATTGTTGGTGGTGGTCAGGAAAAAGGTCTTCGTAGTGGGACAGAAAATGTGGCAGGGGTAATTGGTTTTGCAAGAGCTTTAGAAATTGCAGATGAAAAGAGAAAAAGCGAAGTAAGACGATTAGAAAAACTACGCAATTTTATGCAAAGTAAATTGCAAGAAGAATTTAGCGAAGCAATTTTTTCTGGAGATGATAAAAAAAGGCTAGCAAGTTATTTGCATGTTTCCTTCCC
>JAGOZV010000037.1 GCA_018064165.1 Candidatus Saccharimonadota bacterium | reverse complement strand
AAGGTGTTTGTGCAACAGGAGAGTACTATCAGTTTGATCTAAATAAAAATTACGATAAAGATTTGGTAGCTCGATATTGGACATCTACTTGTTCTGGCTCGAAGGGCACTTTAAAGGCAGACGCTAAACAAATTATAGATTTGTTTGTTGTCCAAATTCCAGATGCTCGTACCATACTTAAAGATATTAATGTTTACTCTACTAATTAATGCCAGAATTACCTGAAGTAGAAGTTATAAGATCTGGGCTTAGTGAGTTAATTGCTAAAAAGACAATAGAAAAGGTTAATGTTTTAAACGATAAAAGCTTTCAGGCTTCAACAAGTAGTATTGATGTTTTTGTAAATAACTCTACAATTTTATCAGTAAAGCGTCGTGCAAAAATTTTACTTATTGAATTGTCATCTGGCTACTCTTTAGTTATTCATTTAAAAATGACCGGACAATTACTTTTCCGTGATAACCAAAATAAATCAAAGAACTTTGCAGGAGGCCATCCAAGCGATAGTTTTTTAAGTGTATTACCAGATAATCACACGCGAGTTGAACTGATATTTACAGATAGTACCACGCTGTTTTTTAATGATATGCGAAAATTTGGTTGGATAAAACTTTTACCCACAACTGAACTTAAAGAAGAGAAATTTATTGCTAAACTTGGCCCAGAGCCTTTAATTGGTAACCCAACGCCCGAGTATTTAAAGAGAATGTCTCGCCATCCCAAAAGCCTTGTAAAGGCGGCACTGCTGAATCAGGAAATCGTTGCAGGTATTGGTAATATTTACGCAGATGAAGCATTGTGGGGCGCTATGATTCACCCCAAAACAAGAGTTGAAAATCTATCTAAAAAGCAATTAGAAAATATTTTGAATGCGGCCATTGAAGTAATGTCTTTTTCAATTAATAAAGGCGGATCTACCGATCGGAATTATTTAAATGCAAAGGGCGAAAAAGGTAGCTATTTAACATTCGCCAATGTTTTTCGTAAAGAAGGAAAGCCATGTCCAAGATGTGGTCATGTAATTGAAAAAATTCGTGTGGCCGGTAGGGGAACACACATCTGCTCAAATTGTCAGCAACTGGTATAATGTATTAATGATATACGTTTTAACCGGCACTAATCTTTACGAAATCCGACTACGTCAAGCCGAAATTATTAAATCTTTAAAATCACAAACTAAACAACCAAATATAGACAAATTAACATTGTCCGAGCTATCAGTTTTGTTATTAGGCGAAAATTTATTTTCTGAAACAGTCACAATTATTCTAAATGGTCTTAGTGAAAGAAAAGATATTTATGAGTCGGTAATTAATTTAATAATAAAGAATAAAGATAAAACAGATATTATTCTAATTGAGAATTCGTTAGATAAACGTACAATAATTTATAAAAATCTTGCTAAAAATGCAAAAATAGAAAATTACAAAGAGTATACAGAGCGCGACAGTAGTTTTTTAGAAAAATGGATACTAAATTACGCAAAAGAAAAAAACATTACCATGCCAGTAAAAGCTGTTCGTTTGCTTATAAATTGGGTAGGACCCAACCAAGAGCAATTGGCCCATGCCGTTAATCGATTAGCTTTAATGAATGATTTTACTGAAGAAGGTATTAAAACTTATATACCAAAAACTCCTTCTAGCTTCGCCTTTGATTTATTGGCAACCGCAATTAATAAAGATTCAACGAAATTAAACGAAATGCTAGTAGATTTAAAACAGACTCAAGAGCCACATATGCTTTTTGGTTTATTAGCTAGCCAGCTTATTCAAGCAACCACACTAACCGCCGCAACTGTTAATGAAAATGTCGCAAAAGATTTAGGTGCATCGCCATACGCTATTTCTAATTTAAAAAGAGCAATAAATATTACTCCTAAACAGGCTAAACAAGCCATAACCATTCTTTACGAAGCAGACAGTTCTATGAAGAGGTCGGGAATAGATCCTTGGCAGGCAATAGAAATTGCGTTAAAAAAATTAACGCAATTATAAATTTAAAATTAAACTAGCAGAACTATTTTTTAGCAGCAGGTTTTTTGGCAACAGTTTTCTTGGCAGGAGCCTTAGTCGTTGCTTTTGCTGTTGTTTTAGGGGTAGTTTTCTTAACAGGAGCTTTTTTCGCGGTTTCAGCTGACTTTGTTGTGGTTTTTGTAGGAGCCTTGGTAGAAACTTTGGCTGAACCAAGTTTTACGCCGGCTTCTTTGGCAATTCTTGATAAACGCATTTTTCGACGCGCTACGGTGTTCTTTTTTAGTAAACCTTTTTTAACAGCTTTGTCTAGCTCGCTGTTTGCTTTTGCCAATGTGTCGGCAGAAGGGTTGGCCATAAAAGCTTTTGTGGCACTTTTAATAGCACGTTTAATTTCAATATTACGATCGCGACGCTTGCTAGATTGTTTTGCGCGCTTTACAGCAGATTTTATAATTGGCATGTATTTCCTCTACAAATTAATTTGTTATTCAATCAGGAATAAATTATAGCTTAATCTGTTAGAAATGTAAAGCCCTAAAACTAATTCGGGCATTTATACATAAACTTGACATTGTGGCCTAATCTATGATATGGTGGTTATGATTAAAAGAGAAAAATAAAAATGGTCGCAGAAAAAATATCTAAAATAAAAGATTCAAACAGCTCACCAGATAAAGGTGATAGACAAAAACTAGTTGAAGAAATTAAAAAATCTAATAATATTTTAATTACTGTGTCTCGCGACCCGTCTGTGGACGCTCTTTCAGCAGCGCTAGGGTTAACTGCTATTGTTGATAAAATGGACAAGCACGGAACGGCTATTTTTAGTGGTAAAGTTCCACCAGCAATCGAATTCTTAAATCCCGATAAAATTTTTGAGGACACCGCAGACAGTCTTCGTGATTTTATTATTGCCCTAAGTAAAGAAAAAGCAGATCATCTTCGTTATAAAGTTGATGGAGACGTTGTAAAAATTTATGTTACTCCGTACAAAACTGTAATAACCGACAAAGATCTTGAGTTTAGTCAAGGCGATTACAATGTAGAGCTTGTTATTGCACTAGGTGTGGGCGACCAAAAAGATTTAGATATAGCGTTAGCTGCGCACGGCCGAATTTTGCACGATGCCACAGTTACAACTATCAATGTTGGAGAAGAAAGCAGTAACTTAGGTACAATTAACCTACACGCGAAAGATGCCAGCAGTTTAAGTGAAATTATTGCAGAAATTGGTGAAGACATAAATAAGGATAGCAAGGAGAAGCTTCTAGATGAGCAAATAGCCACTGCTTTAATGACTGGTATTGTTGCCACCACCGATCGCTTTAGTAATGAAAAGACCACCTCGCGTACGATGACTATTGCGGCTAATTTAATGAGCGAGGGTGCAGATCAGCAACTTATCTCTATGCAGCTTGAAGAGGCAAAAGAGGAAGCTGACAAACCAAGCGTTGCCAATGAGGAAGGCGATTCAGAAATTGTAGAAGAAAAACCAACGTCTATTGCTAAGCCAGACGGTTCTTTAAGTATTACTCATGATAACGAAAGTTCCTCTAGGTTAACTATTAGTACACTGCCGCCAGAAGAGACAGAGGCAGAGGTGGTGCCTAGTCCTGAAGAGGTTCGTATCCCAACGGCTACAGAAATTTTAAGCCAATTAGCCGCTGCAGAGAAAACTCCCGAAGAATCTCCAGAGAAGAGTGAAGACTCTATTCAAGCTCAAAACACCGAGCAACAAGGAATGCCTTCAACGAGAACTTATTTAGAGCCTCAAGAAGTAAGTAGTACCGATACTATTCCTGAAGAAGAGGGCAATATCAGCGGACGCATGTCGTCTGAGCAATCGCCTTCAGTTGGCGCAGAACCCCTAAGAGGGGAAAGTTCTATTACTAGCGTTGTTCAACCGTTAAATGAAATAGATACAATGGCTCCACCTGTTGTCGACCCAAAGCCGGCCGATGGAGAATTACCAAATTTTAATATTGACGAATCGGCAGAGGCTATTTTACAGGCAGCCTTAAATTCTGCCAGCCCATCTGCAAATCTGTCTGTTCCTAGTATTCCAACAAGTGAAGAAATAAACTCTCAACAATTTGACACTTTGCTGCCGCCTCCACCTCCACCGCTACCTGATTTTTCAATGCCACCACCACCTTTACCAGATTTTACGGCTCCTGTTGAGCCACCTCAGCCACAGCAACCAACTCAACCACAGCAGTCTGTTATAGAACCACAAGCTCCGGTAATATCAACTTTACCGCCCGAGGACATGATCCTTGCGGGGCAAAATCAGCAAAACGGACCACAAGCACCAAGCGATCCGTCTCAGTTCCAAATTCCTGGACAATAAATTAGTTTTAATCTATTCTTTTAATATGAAGGAAAATCGTGACTGACGGTATTATTCTAATTGACAAGCCATCGGGCATGACGAGTTTTGGTGTGGTTGCACGCGTTCGTCGTATTTTAACTGTGCGAAATGGTAAAAAAACAAAAGTGGGACATACTGGTACGCTTGACCCATTCGCAACAGGTCTGATGATTTTAACTGTTGGCAAAGAATGTAAAAATGCAATGAATTATTCTAAACTTGATAAAAGTTATAGAACTAAAATTAAACTTGGCTTTAATAGCACTACAGGTGACACAGAGGGAGAGATTACGTCAGTTTCTAATAAAATTCCAACAAAAGAAGAGGTTCAACAAGTTTTAAATGATTTTACGGGCAAGATAGAACAAACGCCACCTAAATTTAGCGCTATAAAAATTAATGGCCAACGTGCATATAAATTGGCGCGTGAAGGTAAAGAAGTTGAAATGCCTAAACGTCAAGTTGAAATTTATAAAATAGAACTATTAGGCTACAAGTATCCCTATATTGAAATAGAAGTTAGTGTATCAAGTGGCACATATATACGCACGCTAGCAGAAGACGTTGGCACTAAGCTGAAGACAGGGGCTTATTGCGAGGAGCTAAAGCGGTTGTCTATAGACAAATGGACTTTAAGCGAAGCCACTACTTTAAAGAGTTTTATGGAAAACTACTAAGGTTAAGGAATATTAATATTAATTAATTCTTTAATGCTCTTTAGTGTGCCATCTGAAGATCTGCTGGTTATATTGTCATTTTTGCCAGTTACTTGAAGTTTAGACTGCAACGACTTTGCGCCTTCGTAGAATTTATTAAGTTCTTCTGGGTTTTTAGCAAATTTAGACGCATTATTAATTACATCTTTAGCGTAATCTATTGCCACAGCATCATTAGAGAACCATTGTTCTGCCTTAAATCTGCCACCCTTAATATGATCAAAGGCAAGCTCTTGTAGTGCCTCCTTATCGCCAACTTGGCCTCTTGTAATTTTATCCATAGAAACACCACCAAGCCAAGCAATTGAGTTTGGAGCGCCTGTTTTGGCAATGAGGTCAGAAATGCTAGTCCTAATATCGTAGTTAATACCCTTGACGCCTGCGTTATTGATACCCGACGATTCAATAATTTCAAGTTTGTTATCTGCAGAGCCTTTAGTGAACTGAACCTCAACGGCAGCCGATCGAAGATAATCGTCTGTTTTAGCGTTAAATGTGTAGCTGTGGCCTTTGTCGTCTGTAACTGCAGTAGCAAGTTTTCGTCCCATGGCAAGGTCTTGTCTTTGCTCTCCATTCAAGTTGAAATGACTAATAAGTTGTGCGCGTTCGTTAGCAAGCTTGTTGTCATTTTCGTTTTGGATAGAAACAGCAGAAGCGAGAGCGGAATCGGCACCATACTTTTTATCAGCACCACCAGCAAATTCCCGTAGGGATACGCCGTCAATCGTATCAGTGTTTTTAAGTAGCGCGTCGGATAGTTTAGTGTGTTGAACTCGTTGTGAGTTATTCTTTGCCATAGCTGTTAAGGAAAGATCTCTTGCGGCTTCTTCCGAGCCCGCAGCAATCTTTGCCAGATGCTTATAGCCAGAAATGTCTCCAGCTGCCATGCGCTCGTATATGCTGTCTAGCTTCAAATTCTGCAGCTCTGCCTGTTTAACTTTAAGCCGTACATCCATGTCTAGCTTCATTAAATCTTTATTATTCTGTACTTTAGACTTAAGATTTTTTTCTAGTACTGAATCAGCCATCTTAAGCGCTTGATCTCCTTCATAAGATTTTTGGTAAATGTCTT
>JAGOZV010000036.1 GCA_018064165.1 Candidatus Saccharimonadota bacterium | reverse complement strand
GAGGTTATCCAAAAGGGCGTATTATTGAAATTTTTGGGCCAGAATCCTCTGGTAAAACCACATTAGCGCTTCATGCAATTGCTGAAAATCAGAAAACTGGTGGAACGGCAGCTTTTATTGACGCAGAGCACGCATTAGACCCAGCTTATGCAAGAAAACTAGGAGTAGACACAGATAATTTATTAGTTTCTCAGCCAGATAATGGCGAGCAGGCATTAGAAATTGTTGAAACACTGGTTCGTTCAAATGCCGTGGACTTAATTGTCGTAGACTCGGTTGCTGCATTAGTGCCACAGGCAGAAATAGACGGCGACATGGGAGACAGCCATATGGGTCTTCAGGCGCGTTTAATGAGCCAAGCTTTACGGAAATTAACTGGCATTATTAACAAAAGTAAGGCAACGGTTATATTTATTAACCAAATACGCATGAAAATTGGTGTTATGTTTGGCAACCCAGAAACAACTACGGGTGGAAACGCGCTTAAATTTTATGCATCTGTACGGCTTGACGTTCGACGCATAGGCCAAATTAAAGAAGGCGAAAATATTAGTGGCAACCGCACAAAAGTGAAAGTTGTTAAAAATAAAATTGCTCCACCATTTAGGGTGGCAGAATTTGACATCATGTATAACGAAGGAATTTCTCGTACTGGCGATGTTTTAGATCTTGCTGTGGCTAACGAAATTGTCGGTAAAGCTGGTGCTTGGTTCGACTACGATGGAAGTAAAATTGGGCAAGGCCGAGAAGCTACGAAAAAGTACCTTAAAGAAAACCCAGAAGTTATGGCTAAAATAGAAAAACAAGTTCGCGATAAAGTAATAAACGCAGAAAATAATTAAATTATATTTTTAGAATATTTAATTAATGGAAGTTACAAAGTTATCCTCTCAGATAAAAAATCCAGATAGAATAAATATATTTCTAAATAATAAATACGAATTCAGCCTAGATATTTCTCAGGTTATAGACTTAGCCGTCAAACCTGGGAATATCTATAGTGACGAAGAGGTCGTTGCATTGCGACGTGAGGGCGAGTTTAGTAAGTATTATACGAAAGCTATGGTGTATTCGTTGGCACGCCCACGATCCACGCGAGAAATCAGCGATTATTTGTATCGACAAACTCGTACAAAAACTTATTTGGTTAAGGGTGAACGTCGCGAAAGAATTGGAATGGCACCAGAATTATCTCAACGTATTATAAATAAGTTAATTGAAAAAAAATATCTTAATGATGAAAATTTTGCACGTTATTGGGTTGAAAATCGTAACTTGAAAAAAGGAATTAGCGAGCGCACACTAAAACAGGAGCTTCTGAAAAAAGGAGTTTCGCAAGAGATTGTGAATACGGTTATAGAAAATTCTGAGAGAAATGACGAAGAAGAGTTAAAAAAAGTAATTGCTAAACGACGCCACAGGTATGAGAATGATGATAAATTTATAAAATACCTAGTGAGCAAGGGGTATCAATACTACCAAATTCAAGAAGTACTATCCGCAGATAACGATCCAGAAGTCTCTTGAGACGGCCTATTGGTTCTAAATGGATTAATAATTGCTTCGGTATTTATTAAGGGGGTGACGTCTTTCAGTTTTTTCGTAGTTGCTTTAACGATTATTTCGGTGTTGTTTATTTCAACTATCTGAGATCGATGAATGAGCTTATCTGTGTTTACAATTTGATAAATGCCAGATTTAGCAACGCGAAGCTGAAGAATGGTGAAAGATGGTATGTTTACCGTGTATCCAACAACTTTTCCAAGCCGTGACTTGTGCTCGTCTATTACCTTAAGGCCGACCGGATTAAATCCCAGCTCATAAATTTGCTTTTGGGTTATAATATCATCTTCTGTTAAAATGTCGTCGTTGCTATTTACGATAAGACCAAGAGGGGCGTATTCACGTATTTCGTTTGTGCGAATATAAGAGTTATTAGGATTTGACAAAAGTCTTCCGCTGAGTTTATATCCAACTATGTGAAGATTAGAAGGGTCGATGATAGCTTGTTCGGTGCGAGCAAGTTCAGTACCTGTTTGCAGGCTTAAAACAGGTGTGTCAATAAGTTTTTCTCCGAATATAAGCATATGCTAATTATATCATAAAGTTATTCGGCGAACGGGTTAATTCGACCTTCAACGGCAATATCTGGAGCGCTTGTTACGCTTGCAGATGGCGTTAGCTGTCTCAACTTAGTTGCTATATCTGCATTAAATTCTTGCATTTGGCCATTGCTTTGTTGAACAGTAGAGCTAGTGTTAGACGAACCATTTGGCATCTGTGTGGTAACAATATTGTTAAACCAAAACACAGTTATAGCAGTTAAAGCTAAAACTATTATAGTAAAAATAGAAAAGCTAGACTGTTTAAGCTTTTGTTCTATGTTTTTCATTGTGCTTGCACTCCTATCGTCATTGAAGATATTTTTACGTCATTGGTATTGGTACTGTCTAAAGATATTTCCGTTAAGTACATAACAGGAAGATTATTTTCTATTAATTTAATAAATTGTAAAATTGAGCGCATTGGTACAGCATTTCCTGCCTCAATTTTTATAGTGTTTGCCCCACTGTCTGTTTCGTCTGATGAGGGCTGACTAGGGTTAGCAGGTGTTTGTCCTCCTGTGGCCGATCCCGTCGCAGCAGCTTCTTTTCCGTAAGTGGTGCTAGAAATGCGTATGCCAGTTAATCTAGCGTATTTGTTGATATCGTTTGTTAAAACTGGCTGAACATCTGCTGCTGGAGCAGAGAGCCTTGGCACTATTTGTAAAATATCTGCGAATTTTGCATTTTGAGCAATTATTTGATCAGTATTTTCAAGCGGTGCGTTCTCCTGCTGAATTTTTGATATTGCCTGGTTTGCTTGATCGGCACTACTGGTTAAGTTAGTGTATGCAAGATAAACAATAGAAATTATTCCACCAAAAGAAAGAACTATCAAAAATATTAAGAAATAATTTAATGATTTTATTGGCGATGACTCTTTGTCTTTTTTCGTTTTTTTCATATTACTTCAGTGCTTCCGTATTAATAGTTATGTTGACTGTGGCCGTTGTGGGATATTTAGAATTCTCTTCGCCTGAATCGTTGTTAGAGGTTACGGAATCGACAGACACTTTGGTGAATATCTCATTATTACGGGCAAAACCTTCTTTTAAACCTGAGACAGCATCGTTAGATTTTAGCAACACTTGAAGTTGTATTGGAGACTTCATTGTAGAATTTGAGATACTTAACGTTTTAATGATTGATCCGTTTGGCATACTATTAGCAAGTGCGGTTAATAATTTAAAATATGATGGGTGAGAGAAACTGTTTTTTGCAGTTGAAAGGGCGGAATTAATAGAAGTGGCTTCAGTCTTAGCTGCATTTTCTTTGTCTACTCTTGCTTGATCTTTTTTGGCTGCGTAAACAATTTGAGATTCGTTAGATTCTTTAATGTTATTTATTTGGAACTTCATGCCAACATAATACAATCCAAGGAATAAGCCAACTGCTAGTAAAAGAGCAATGTATTTAGTTAGGATGGAATTTCTCTTTGCGAGTTTTAAGTTTTCGCGTATTTTGTAAGGTAATAAAGTAATCATTACAGTGGTATCTCCTTTGGTGGAATACAGGATAATCCAGCCGCAGCAATAAGCTGAGGTTTAATTTGTTTTGCTGGTTCGTCAAGTCTTCCAAAATCTAATTTTTGCCATGGAGCAGCAACTCGTGCCGCAATTAATAGCTCGTTGGTCATGTATTCTCCTAGGCCTGGCATATTTGCTCCATTTCCTACGATTAGTAGTTGCTGAAAATCTGTGTCGGGAGATACACGATCGGCATAGTATCGCATTACTCTTCTGATTTCTCTTGTAATATCTTCGAGATTTAACTTGATTGCTTTTTGGATAGATTTTTGTCGACTGCCAGCATTTAGTCCGTTTAGAACTTTAAGCTGATAGGCATTTTCTAGGCTAACACCAAGATTTTTAGATATATTGATAGTAAAAGTATTCCCCCCAACAGCTACACTCCCTGTTACGCGAACAGTTCCACCATCTAAAATTGCTATATCTGTTGAAGCGGCGCCAATATCTAAAATAACGGTAGGTAAATCGCCACTTTCGGTTTTTTTGAGAACTCTAGCGATTGCATTAATGTTGGGCTCAATCATAACGCACTGCAAAGAAGCTTCTTTGGCTGCTGCATAAATAGCATCTATATATTTTTTTGGAGCTGCGTTTAATAAGACTATGATATCGGACTTAGTTTTTTCTATAATTTGATAATCAATGTATAAAGTGTCACTAGGGAGTGGTATATATTGATCAACTTCAAGTGCTACTGCGTCTTTTAAATTTTTTTCTACTTTTCGTGGAAGCGTAAAAGTGCGCGAAAAAGTTTTAATAGTAGGGATACCAATAACGGCTCGATTAGAATTAAGGTTTCCCTGGATGTTATTCTTTATAAGATTTGTGAATTGTTCGGCAATGTAAGAATCTTTATTCTCTATAGACTCGCTCATTTTTTTAGGATCAATATCTACAGAGCCGTAGGAAGTTACATCTAATTTTTTGGAATTAATAGACATGGCTTTTATGGCCGTGCTACTAACTTCTAATCCGAAAATTGGTTTATCTCTGTAAAATAATGATTTTGACATTTTGCCCACGTGTATTTCTATATTCTATTGTAGCATAAGCATAAAGAAATAATGAAGTAAAATTAACCTTTTATGTTTTGAGACATTTGCGCAATTGGCACCATAACACTGGCTGCAACTAAGCCGACCATTCCGCCCATAATAACAATCATTACAGGCTCTATAATAGAGCTTATACTATTTACCGCTACGTCTACTTCTTCGTCGTAATAATCGGCCACTTTTATTAAAATAGTGTCAATTTGTCCAGTTTCTTCGCCGGCAGATAACATTTGCGCAACGATTGGTGGAAATAGTCCCGTATCTTCAATAGCGGTAGAAAGAATCTCTCCATTTTTGACTTTTTCGGCCACTTCCGATAAAGCCTCTTGGTAAATGACATTTCCCACAGCACCAGAAGTGACGTCTAACGCCTCAAGCACTGCGACACCAGCGCCCATTAATGAAGAAAAAGTTCTAGTAAAGCGAGCTACGACGATTTTATTGATAAGCACGCCAATACCAGGAACTTTTATGATTAATTCGTGCCACCAGTGCTTACCTTTAGGGGTTTTGATTATGTATCTGAAAACAAGCACAGCTGTAATAATCGCAACAATTATTAAATACCAAAATTTAACGAAAAAATCGCTAATTGCAAGCATCGCTACGGTAAGCCCTGGTAAAGAGCTGTCGTCGCCACTTAGCTCTGTAACTATAGACCCAATTTGAGGAATGATAAATATCATTAGACCAAAAAAAGCTAGTATTGTAACAACCATTAAAACCATTGGGTACATCATGGCGCCTTTAATTTTACGGTTCATGGAGGTTGTTCTTTCTTGTTGAATGGCAAGGCGATTCAATATCTCGTCTAGAATACCCGCTGTTTCACCAGCTTTTACCATATTTACATAAACAGGATCAAAGGTTCTTGGGTGTTTAGCAAATGCCTCACTTAGGGTCGCGCCACCTTCAATATCTTTAATAGCTTCCAGGAGTATTGATCGAAGAGGTGATTCTTCTGGTGCGTGCAAGGCTAATGAGTTTAAAGAACGTATTAAAGGCACCCCAGCGCCCACCATAACACTAAGTTGTCGAGTCATTATTACTAGATCGCTGTTTTTTATTTTCTTTCCACCAAAAGAGATATTCATTGATGTTAAAGAATTCGGTTTAGTCTCTGTTATTTTAATAGGGCGCAACTTTTGTGAAACTAAAGTTTTTATCACGTCAGAGCGATCTTCGTGTTCTATTTTTCCTTTAACTATTTTTTTCTTTTCATCAATAGCTTCATAGTAGAATAGTGGCATAGTTTAGTTCCTTACCACACGCATTACTTCTTCAACAGTAGTTTCGCCTCTTAAGCATTTGATAAAACCGTCTAATGTCATGCTTATCATGCCGTCTTTTAAGGCTTGTTCGTTAATTTGCTCGCTTGTAGCGTTCGCCGTAATTAGGTGTTGAACTGCGACGGTATTTTTCAAGGCTTCATATATGCCTCGGCGACCTTTGTAGCCATTTATTGAACCCGGAGAATCATCTTTTTCGTCTGGCTTCCACAAAGTATTAATAGTTTTTCCGTCAGAGCTAAGAGG
>JAGOZV010000004.1:13575-19007 GCA_018064165.1 Candidatus Saccharimonadota bacterium | reverse complement strand
TAAAGAAGGCGACCAGTAATACCGATCGCCCACCTTAAATTTTATTTTAGGATAATCACTTTTTATTGCCGAAAGTATCGAGCGCATGATAATATCCGCCATAAACTACCGCTTGTTCAGGGTGTTTAGCTTGAACGATTTTTGGCACAGGGATGTAGGGTGGAAGGTTTCTTTTAAGGACAGTTTTGAGTTCATCTGCGTAACGATCAAAATAAGTGCCAATACTTCCACCAATAATTATGATATCGGGCTGAAGTACAGGAATAAAAACTAGGAATCCTTTGCTCATGTTTTTAACAATTTTGTTCCAAGCTCGCTTGCTACGAATATCGGCAGCAAACATTTTATATTCTTTTTTAATGGCGCGACCCGAACCAAATGTTTCCCATTCACGCAATTTACCCTTATGCTCTAGGAGCATATGGCCGCTCTCGCTATTTTTAAGAGCTGGATTGATATGGCCATCGGTAATAATGCCAGTCCCAATGCCCGTGCTTATGGTTATGTAAATTGATTGTTTTGGCGATGTGCGAAGAAGGCGAGTTTCGGCAAGCCCTGCTAAATTTGCATCGTTTTCTACTACGATTGGTGCATTATTTAATACGCCACGAAGCGCATGGGTAATGTTGAAGTTTTTCCAACCTAGGTTAGGACATAATATTGCTACGCCATCTTTAACTATACCTGGCACAGCTATTACGATTGCCGACGTTGGTTGATCGGAGTATTCGTCTGCCAAAACCTTTTTTAATGCTTTAATATATTCACTGGTATCTTTTGGGGTAGGGAACTTAGTGCTTTTTAATAACAAGCCACGATTATTAAAACTTGCTACAAGCGTTTTAGTGCCACCCGTGTCTACAACTACTATCATAATTCAAGTTTAACAATAAAGACGATTGATTTAAAGGCCAATAAGATAGATAATGGATATTAGTAAGATTAAGCGAGGTGAAATATGAGAAACATGTCTTATATGGGCCGAGTGGTGGTAAAGCTCGTAATAATAGCAATAATTGCCTTTGTTGTAATAACAACAGCGGTTTATATCATAAATAGAAACAACCGAAACGAACAGGTTAAAGAGTTGCCAGGTGGTGGAACAGCAATCGTAAAGCAAGAAAACAATAAAGAAGAAAAGTCCTCAGAAGCAACCAATAAAGAGAAGCAGGCTAGTGCGGCAGAATCCGCAAAAAAAGCAGATGAAACTAAAACGAGCCAATCTTTAACTTCAACAAGTGAATTACCTAAAACTGGCCCAGCCGATACGGCATTGGCAGCGCTTGCTATTGCCACCACTGTATTCTCTGGAGCAGTTTATGTGACTTCTCGAAAGGCAACGCAATACTAGCGTGTAGCTTTTGACTTTATCTGTTATTTCAGATATAATTGGTATTAATCTTGGGCGGACTGTACTTTTAGGTGCGCTTTTAGAAATATAATTTAAGGAAGGAGTCTTAAAAAGACTTATGGCTAAAGCCTATATAACAATGGACGAACTGCTCGCAGAAGAAAGCAGCTCACTAAAACAGCTAACTCAGGGCGAGGTAGTTGAAGGAACAATTTTATCAATTAAAAAACACGAAGCTCTAGTAGATTTGGGTGCAAGAGGGGTTGGCGTTGTACCAAGACGCGAATCTGGAATGACTCGCAGCCTTTCTGTTGGAGATGCTGTTACCGTAAGCGTGGTAGACAACGAATTAGAAGATGGTTATTCACTATTGTCTCTTCGTAAAGCTGCGAAAGATAAAGGTTGGGATGATGTCATCGCAAAAATGGAAACTGGTGAAATTATAGAAGTTGTACCAGTAGACGCCAATAGGGGTGGCTTATTAGTAGAATACGAAGGCGTGCGTGGATTTTTGCCGGTATCCCAATTATCACCAGAACATTACCCAAGGGTTGGTAGCAACGATAAAGACGAAATTATGCATCGTTTAAATCAATTGGTTGGACAAAACTTGTCTACTCGAATTTTAGACGCCGACAAGAAAACTAACAAGCTAATCTTTAGTGAAAAAGAAGCGGTTCGCGACGTGCTTGCTTCTAAGTTTGAAAAGCTTACAATCGGCGACGTTATTGAAGGCGCAGTAACTGGCACGGTAGACTTTGGAGTTTTTGTTAACGTAGACGGCATTGAAGGTTTAGTTCATATTTCTGAAATTAGCTGGGAGAGAGTTAATAGCCCATCCGATTACGTAAAGGACGGCGATGTTGTGAAAGCAAAAATTATAGCAATTGACAAAGACCGTTTAAGTTTAAGTATTAAGCAGTTGTCAGAAGACCCATGGCTTACAGAAGTAGACGCTTTTAAGGCGGGCGAAAAGGTTGAGGGCACAATAACTCGAATCACGCCATTTGGTGCATTTGTGCAATTAAGTCCAGCTGTTGAAGCTTTGGTCCATGTTAGCGAGTTAGGCAATGCCGAAGGTGTTGATCCTGAAAAAATCTTTACTCTTAATCAACGTAAAGAATTTGTAGTTCTAGACGTTGAAAAAGAAAATCGCAAGATCTCGTTAGGTCTCCCATCAACAAAGAAGAAAAAATAAAAGAAACCCAATAAACGGGTAGAAAGGAAGCACTATGCCTGAAAAAGTCATTGTTATAGTGGACTCAATTACTGTTAGCGAATTGGCAGAGCAACTGAATCTACCCGTTACGAATTTAATTGGAGAACTTTTTAAGAATGGGATCGTTGCTACTATTAATCAACGAATAGATTTTGAGACAGCCACCATTATTATAGAAGAACTTGGCATTAAAGATGTCAAAATAGAGAAAAAAGAAGCGGACAGATTGAATAAGGTTCGTGCTCACCAGCTTTCCGATCATGCAGAGTCACGTCCACCAATTGTAGCAATTATGGGTCACGTCGATCATGGTAAGACAACACTTCTGGACTCGGTGTTGAACACAAAAGTTGTAGAGGGCGAATCCGGAGGAATTACGCAGCACATTAGTGCTTATCAAACAATTTATAACGATAGAATAATGACACTGCTAGATACACCTGGCCACGAAGCTTTTGCCGCACTAAGACAGCATAGCGCGCAACTAACCGACGTTGTAGTAATAGTTGTAGCGGCCGACGATGGTATAAAACCACAAACTGTTGAAGCTATAAAATTTGCTCGTTCAGCAAATGCAAAAATAATTGTAGCAATTAATAAAATGGATAAACCTTCAGCCGATCCTAACCGTGTAAAATCTCAATTTGCAGCAGATCATGATCTAAACCCAGAGGAATGGGGTGGCGATACAATTTTTGTTGAAATTAGCGCTAAAACAGGCGAAAATGTTAATAAGTTACTTGAAACTATATTTTTAGTTTCAGATATGGAAGATCTTAAGGCCGATATTGACACTCCTGCTGAAGGGTTGGTTATTGAAGCCCGTACAGAAATTGGTCGGGGCTCCGTTGTTGGTCTCTTAATTGAACATGGAGTTTTGAAACCTGGTAATTTTATTGTCGCAGGAACTTCTTATGGAAAAATTCGCACAATGCAAAATTATAAAGGCGAAACTTTAAAAGAAGCAAAACCAGCTACACCAGTGGTGGTCACTGGATTTAAGCAATTGCCAAATTTTGGCGATATTTTTCAAATTGTTAAAAGTGAAAAAGAGGCAAGAGCAATTGCGGCTTCTGAAAGAATAGATCAAGAGCGTAATTTAGCCAGTAGTAATGTAACAAGCCACGATATTTTAAGTCAAATGAGCAAAGAATATGATGTTTCTAAATTTAGTATCATAATAAAGGCCGATTACCAAGGATCGTTAACTTCTGTTAGCGAAAGTTTAAATTTAATTGACACCAAGGGTGAAATAACCTTAGATACAGTTGGCAGTGGCGTTGGTAATATTTCCGAAAATGATATTAACCTTGCGTCTGGAAGCGGGGCGGTCGTTTACGGTTTCAATGTTACGCTACCAGCAGCAGTTAAGCGTGTGGCAATGCGCGAGAATGTTGAAGTTAGAATTTTTAAAGTTATTTACGAGTTAATCGATGATGTAAAGCAATCTATGAGCGCATTACTGGCACCAGAAATTAAAGAAACGGTATTAGGAACGCTTAAGGTAAAAGGTGTATTTAAAATTGCAAAAACAGATGCCATAATTGGTGGAGAAGTAACCAAGGGCAAATTAGTACCTGGAGTTGAGGCTCGTGTTTTTCGCAATAAACAGGAAATTGGCACAGCTAGTGTTGTGGCCGTTCAAAAAAATAAGCAAGAGGCCAAAGAGGTCTTTGAAGGCGAACTTTGTGGTTTAAATCTGAAAACACCTAAGCGAATTAATTTTGAAGAGGGCGATAAGCTGGAATTTTTCACTCGTGAAATAATTGAGCGCACCTTGTAAAAATAAATAAATTTACAACGTTACGAGCTTATGCTAATATAGGCTTAGTATTTGTATTTAAAAAATAAAATGAGGTATAAGGATGTCCGAGAAGGTTCCAGAATCAATCAATTCAATCAATACTCTTCAAAATATCGAGGAGCACACGATTTCTGAAGAAAAGATAACTATTGAGCAAGCGGCTAAACTAGAAAGACGCGAGAATACATACAATTTGAATCGGGCGAACAAAGAGCTTTCCAATGAAGAGGCTCGGCTTGCAGATCTTAACGAAGAATACGATTCAAACTATCAAGACCAAGAATCATTTTTTAAACTTGGAGATGAAGTTTATCATCTAGAGAAAGACGCGGAAGCTTACGGATTGCTTCATTATATTGAAGCAAATGCAGTAGCAACAGCAAAAGGTGACAACAAAGAAGAAGACAACAACGAAAGAGTCAATTCAACTTTAAAGATAGACGAAATACTAAATAAATATACATACGAGTCTGATGAGCAAAAAGAAGAAGTTGAAAGATTGGTAGAAATTCAAATAGAAAAACAAACTGAATTTTATGCAAATAAAAGCAAAGAAGAGCTAGACAAAGTAGAACTCTCTCCTGAAGGGCAATCTTTTAGAGAGAATGAATATATGACGGCGCTGAAAGGACGTTGGAGTGAAATATCCACGGAAAAGGAGATATCGTCTGAAAAAATAGAGCAGCTTAAGGAAGCCATACAAGAAACTGAAGCAAAACGTGCTGATAACTTGCGTCGCGAAAAAGGCGAAGCTCCACTTGACCCAGCCGAATTGGTTGGCAAAAACGACCCAGAAAAATCGCACGTAAATGACATGGATACGATTAAGCTTACTTCTGCATTAGCTGAAGGCTTCTATAATAATGACAGAACCCGTGTTGAAGATGTTGAAAATGAGTTGAAGGCTCGATTAGAGGCGAAATATCCAGGAGATACAGCCAAGCAAGAAGAATTATACAACCGATATTATAAACTAGCAGAAAATAATTTAGACGAAATTACGACAGCAAGAGACAATAACGAGCAAAAAACTGAGAGCGAAGAATTGATAGACTTAG